>CALLIQ010000616.1 GCA_938008925.1 uncultured Acidimicrobiales bacterium | reverse complement strand
CCCGTCGTCGCACACGAGGTCGATCTCGTCGAACGCCACACGCACGACGTCGCTGCCCCCGACGCTTCCGCTGTCGAGATCGATCGTGACGACCCACCGCCCGACATCATCGGACTCCTCGGCGACCACGGTGACAGACCCGGCGAGCTCATCGCTCCCGGAACCGAACGAGCAGCCACCGAGGGCGCCGCTGACGCAGAACGCGCCGAACGCGAAAACCGCTCGCATCACCTGTCGTGCCGCCGCTGCATTCATCGGAACCTGGTCGTCTCCGCTGTGATCGCCGACCCTGCGTCAGGACCGCTCGACGACATTCGACCACAGCAGCTCGAGCGATGCGATCAGGCGCTCGACCGCGGGCCGGGCGGCGAAGGGAATGCGGCCCTCGTTGAGACGGCCTCGCCACGAGTCGAGCGTCGTCACGACGGCCGCCTGGACGGCGTCGTGATCGCTGTCGGGGTCGATGCCGACCCGTCGTGCCGGCTCGACCTCGAGCAGCAGTCGCCGGAAGTCGGCAACCAACGGGCGCGGCAACTTGATCCGGCCGGCTGACAGATCGCGGAGGACGGCGAGCTCGGTCAGCCCCGGAAGATCTCGCTCCAGCTCGTCGATCTGATGCAACAACTCACGCGTGTCCGGCATCATCTCGGGCGTGACGTGATCGAGCGCCCGTCGCAGCGCGAGCAGCCCCCGGCTCGCCTGGATCGCCATCTCGCGTTCGTCGACGAGGAGCTGTCGCAGTCGCTCGATCTCCGATCGCGGGATCTGGGCCGGCGGAAGCACGACGACCGGTCCTCCACCGAGTGGCTCGGGATCGGCGGGCACGTAGTCGTCGGCGATCATCACGTCGGCGCCGTGCGGTCCGAGCAGATCGGTGGATCCGTACTCGGTGCCGTCTTCGGTCCCGACGATGATCGGCCTGCTCAGCTCGTCGTCGGCTTTGTCGAGTAGGTCTCGCAGGGTCGGGTCGTTGCCGACGATGCCGCGTGCCCGTTCGAACAGATCGAGCACTCGGCCGGGCGCACCGGTCGGGACCGGTTCGGTGATGATGGTCTGCGCCCCACTGTCGACGTGGATGGCGCGGAGCGCGTCGATCATGGCCTCGGCCGTGGCCGGCCGGTGGTCGGGATCGATGCTCAGACCGGTGTCGACCAGGCTCACCAGCGCGTCAGAGAGGTCGGGCCGAAGCTGCCGTAGCGAGGTGGCGTGGTGGTCGTTCCTCCCACGACGGACGTCGCTGAGGGTGTCGGCGGCGAAGGGGGGCTGGCCAGCGAGCAGCTCGTAGAGCAGCGCAGCCATCGAGTAGAGGTCGGCGCGATGGTCGATGGTGGATGAGGTCCGCGACTGTTCTGGCGCCATGTAGGCGGGTGTGCCGGCGGCCTGGGTGAAACCGGATGCGCCGGCGAGGTCCTTCGCCAGGCCGAAGTCGCCGAGGATGGCCATCTCTTCGCCGAGCACGCGCCCGGCGCGCTGCGCCGCGTTGCGTTCGTGTGAGGCGACCGAGCGGAACAAGACGTTGCTCGGCTTGATGTCGCGATGCACGACGCCGAAGTCGTGCACGATGGCGAGCGCTTCGAGCACCTCGACGATCAGGTTGATCGCCTTGCCAGTCGCATGCACCTTCGAACCGGACATGGCGACGAGCCGGTCGTGCATCGAACCGCGATCGGCCCAGCTCATCACGAAGTACGGCTGCCCGTCGGGCGTCGTATCGATGACGTGGACCCGAATCACCCGGTCGTGGTCGATGCGGCGCAAGATCTTCGCCTCTTCGATGAAGCGGCGGCGAACGTCATCGTGGCGCGACCAGTTCTCAGCCAGCACCTTGATGGCCACTTGGTCCTCGAGCAGCTCGTCGTGGGCCAGCCACACCGTGGCGAAGCTGCCAGCACCAAGCGCCTTCTCGACGAGATAGTTCCCGATTCGGCGTTCCATCGGCGGCCATCTTCGCCGATGTCGGCGCCCGCGACCGACTCTCGGGCGACTTCATCGGTCAATCGTTTCCGCCGTCGACGTGCCGATGGGTGGAAACGACCACCCGTCCTGACCAGATCGTGACGGCGGTCTACATTTCTAGGCCGAGCACGTTGATCACCTTGGGAGGGGGACCATGAGCTTGCAACGATGGTCCCGCACCTCGTGAGCGTGCGCGCCTGGACGCTCGCGATCGACTTCGGCACGACGGCGACGGTCGCCGCGGTGCAGATCGACGGTGACCGGCCCGAGATCCTCGAGATCGGTGGCGAACGGCGGCTTCCGTCGATCGTGTTCATCGACGATGACGGCTCCATCGTGGTCGGTCATGCAGCAGCAGGGCTGGCGATCAGCCGACCGGATCGGGCCATTCGTGCCCCGAAAGGCCGCCTCGGTGAGCAGGTGCCGGTCGTCTTGGCCGGTGAAGCGCACCAAGCCGTCGACCTCGTGTCTGCCGTGCTCGCCTCGGTCAGCGCGGAAGCCGAGCGGTTCGTCGGATCGCCGCCGACGCGCACCCGCCTGACCTATCCAGCCACGTGGAACCGTCCCCGTCGTTCCCGCCTGCTCGAAGCGGCGGCGAAGGCCGGGCTTCCCGAACCCGAACTCATCGCCGAGCCCGTCGCCGCTGCGCTCACCTACTCCGAACGGGCCAACCTCCCGAACGATCGTCACGTCGCCGTCTACGACCTCGGCGGTGGAACCTTCGACACCGCCGTGCTTCGCACGACATCGGGTGGATTCCGCGTCGTTGGCCGCCCACACGGCGACCCTCAGCTCGGCGGTGAACTCTTCGACGAGATGCTCATGAACCTCGTCGGTGAGCGCCTCGACGAGGACCGCTGGGACGAGCTGATCATCTCCGAAGAACCGGCCTGGCGGCGAGCCGCCGCCCGGCTGCGTCGAGAGTGCAAGCGGGTGAAGGAGTCGCTGTCGACCCACGGCTACGGCGAGGTCGTGATGGGTCTGCCCGACGGAATGATCGAGGAGCGGGTCACCAAAGAGGAACTCGAGGAGCTCGTCCGACCCTTCATCGACGAGTCGGTGTCGCTGCTCGGCCAATGCATCGACGACGCCGGCGTCGCATCCGCCGATCTCGACGCCATCTACATCACCGGTGGCGCGAGTCGCATGCCGATGGTCGAAGAGGCGGTTCGAGCCGCCTATCCAGACGTCGCCGTGAGTCGACAGGGCGACCCGAAAACCGCCGTCGCGTTCGGTGCGCTGGTCGCATCGCCGGCGAGCATGGACGCATCGCTCGCCGCCGCTCCCGACCGGACCACGCTCGGCGACGAGGGCAAGCGGTCGATACCGCCGACGCCGAGCCAAGACCTCCGCACACCCAGCGTTGACGCCCGCACGCCGCCGACGCCGAGCCAAGACCTCCGCACACCTCCGGTGCCCGGACCTGCGCTACCGCCGAGACCTGCCGCGACGCCGCCAACGCCACCGCCGTCGGAGATCAGCATCGATCGCCAGGCGCCGACCCCGCCGACGCCGACGCCGCCGACACCGGCTCCTTCGAGACCGGTCGCTTCGAGACCGGCCGCTTCGACGCCGACCCCGCCGACACCGGCGGTCCCGCCAACGCCGACGAACCCGGCACAAGCTCAGCCACACCCTCGAGCCCAGGCCCAGCCCCAGGCGTTCGCCGCTGCGGCACCGCCGGCTCAACAGCCTCCCGCCCAACAATCTCCCGCTCAACAGCCGAAGCAGCAACAGCCGACGCAGCAACCGGCTGGGCAGTCGAACGACCGTCCGTGGACGTCCAATCCGTTCGTGCTCGCTGCCGTTGGATTCCTCGTCGTGCTCGTGCTCGGCGGAGCCCTCGTCGCTGCCGCACTCGCTGGCGGGAACGACGACGAGGGGTCACAGCCCACCGTTCGAGACGAGTCGACCACCACCTCGTCGACGGCCACGACGACCGCCGAGAACTCGTCCGACGGCACGACGACCGACACGCAGTCGCACACGGGCCTGTCGGGGCCGACGCTCGGCGACCTCGACCGTGCCCTGTTGATTGCAGCCGACGTACCAGCCGAGTGGTCGCTCGGCACGTTGTCCGACGGCGACGGAACGTTCTGCGACACCTACCCACTGCTTCCGCCGCAGATCGAGACGGCGGTCACGTTCGACAATGCGACGCAGGAGAGCATCCTCCACCAGGTCCAGTCCTACGACTCCGAAGCGACCGCCATCTCGGTCTTCTCGTTTGATCGCCAGACCGTCGAGGGGTGCCCGACCTCGCAGGTCGTCCAGGATGGCCTCACCTTCGACGTGGCGGCCTCGGTCGTCGAGGTCGCCGACGTCGGCGACGAGTCGGTCGGGTTCCGGCTCATCCTCACCAACACGGCCAACACCTCGGTGCAGGTCCACATCCAGTTCGGCGAGGTTCGGCACGGCCGGACAATCAGCTCGTTCGCCGTCACCACCCTCGGCGAGCCGACGGCCGCCCAGCTGCTGCTCTTCGACGAGACGTTCCAGCTCGCCAGCAACCGAGTGATCGACAACGTGCCGCGATGACGACCGACCAACCGCCCTCGAGCAGCCGGCCCGACGAGGATGTCGTCGCCGCAATCGGATGGTTCGCGGTCTCGCCGCCCTCCGCCGACGACTGGTTCGCGCCGGTGATCGACCTGCCGTTCACCATCGGGCGTGACCGCTCCTGCGACCTCGTTCTCGACGACGAGCGGGCGTCGCGCGTTCATGCCAGGGTCGAGAGCGGTCCTGACGGTCTGAGCGTGAACGACCTCGCCTCCACGAACGGCGTCACTCACAACGGAGCGGTGCTCGTTCAGCGGAGCCCGATGCAGTTCGACGACACGATCGTCATCGGTGATCACTCGCTTCGCTTCGTCGCCGTGGTTCCCGATCACACCACAGCTCCGGGATGGACCACCGACTGATGGGTTCGACCTACTCTCGCCGCGGCACGCCTCGGAAGCCGGCTGCACCCCGCAGGAGAACACTCGCCCGATGAACGCAACCGCTGGAGACCTCAACGACCGGCTCATCGAGTCGCCGGTGTGGACCGACGAAGCCGTCACCCAGGCCGGCATCCCCCTCGTCGATGCGCCCATCGTCAGCGTCGGCGGTGGACTCGGATCGTTGGCGCTTGCCGACTACCTCCGGATCGCCGGGGTGCCAGCGAGCGACATGGTGGTCCTCACCCCGAACTCGCATCCCCACCAGACCTACGAGTTCCTCGCCACCAACTCCCAGATTCCCCGCCACGAGCGGCTCCGCAGCGATGCGAGCTCGGTCATGGACAACATCTGGGGTTTCCCGTCCTACGCCCTGCGCGAGGCGTGGAACGAGAAGGGCCTCAAGAACAAGCTGGCTCCGGTCTGGCAGGTCACGACCGAGCCGATCCTGGCCGAGTACTTCACGCCCCGCTCCGGCCAGGTCTACGAGTCGGTCGATCGCGAAACCGCCCGCATCGGTTGGGGCCAGATGGTTCGGCCCGGGCAGGTTCGCATGGTGCGTCGCCGCGCCGGCGGCGGCTACATGGTCGTGCTCACGCCGCCGGCCGGATCACAGCCGACCCGCCGCGTCGTGTTCCGCTCTCGCTACGTGCACCTGTCGCTCGGCTATCCGGGCGTTCGTTTCCTCGACGATCTCCGGGAGTATCGAGAGACCACCGGCGACCACCGACGAGTCGTGAACTCCTACGAACCGCACCCGCACGTCTACGACGAGCTGGCCAGGCGCCAGGGGACCGTCCTCGTCCGTGGCTCGGGCATCGTCGCATCACGAGTGCTGCAACGGCTCCTCGACGACAACGAGGCCGGACGCACCAACACCACCATCGTCCACCTGTTCCGCAACTACGTGGCCGGCCCACAGGGCGACTCGGCGACCTTCCGCCGACCGGGCGAAGGCGGCTTCTCGTACCAGGCCTTCAACTATCCGAAGGCGGCGTGGGGCGGTCAGTTCCGCGACAAGCTCCTCGGACTCGAAGGCCAGGAACGGTCCGACTTCATCGACACCACCGGCGGCACCAACACCGCCCCACGCAAGGACTGGCGTCAACAGCTGGCCCGCGGCGCCCAGGCCGGCACCTACCAGCAGCGCATCGGGCAGGTGGCGTCGGTCGTGCCCACCGACGATGGGCAGCGGGTCCGCACCGTCGTGAAGGACCCCGCCGGCAGTCAGTTCGTGATCGACGCCGACTTCATCATTGACGCCACCGGCCTCGAGGCGTCGATCAAGGCGAATCGGGTGCTCGCCGATCTCGTGGACGTGTCCGGCGCCCAACTCAATCCGAAGGGGCGACTCGAAGTGATGCCCTCGTTCGAGGTGGTTGGCACCCGGTCCGAGCCCGGCCGGCTCTACGCGATGGGATCGTCGACCCTCGGCGGGATCTACGCCCCGGTCGACTCGTTCCTCGGCCTGCAATACGTGGCGCAGAAGATCGGCGATGACCTCGCCAGCGTCGGCGCCGTCCCCAAGCTCCGGGCGCTCCGGTCGTTCAGTGAGTGGTTCCGCTGGCTCCGCAACCGCCCACCGGCGGCATGACCATGACCATTCCCATTCAACCTTCGGCTGAGCTCTCCGACGAAAGGGCCGCTCGCTCATGACGCCAACCCTCTTCGGCCGCATCCAATCGCGGATCTTCATCGTGTTGACCTTCGGTCTGCTCTGGACCGTCATCGTGTTGCCCGTGCTTCCTCGACCCGCCGGCGCATCGATCGGTGACATCGCCGGCGACGTTTTCAGCGCGCTGGTCGCCGTGGTGTTGCTCGGGTTGGTGTGGGAATGCATCTACCACCTGCTGCAGCAGATCCGCTGGGAGAAAGACTGGCCGTCGTTCTTCGGGCTGATCACCGGCATCCCCGAAGGTTTGTTGCTGTTCTTCGTCCTCGACATGCCGGCCGCCACGTTCTGGACCCACTTCATCACGACGTGGATCGTCGTCTGGCTCGCCGCGCATGGCCCCATGCGCGTGTTGTTCCCGCGGTGGCGGTTCAAGGGTGGTCGGCTGGTGTGAACGGGCCAGGTCGCGGCGGAAGCAAGCGCCCGTCGAGCTCGGCTCCTGACTCGATCGAGTCGATCATCGCCGCGTCGGCGGCGAACCGTTCGACGACGGCCCAGCGCCGATCTCGGCGTGCGCTCGGCGTGTCGATCGCCGTCACCGTCGTGTGGCTCGTCGCCGTCACCATCGGTGGTGGATGGGGTCGCGTGGCCGACCACTGGGCTGCCGCACTCACCATGGTGTTCGGAAGCTTCGTCGCCGGCTCGACCCCGCAGGGCGGCGGAGCGGTCGCCTTTCCCGTCTTCACCAAGATCCTCTCTGTCCCGACCGAGGTCGCTCGCTCGTTCTCCCTCATGATCCAGACCGTCGGCATGGGCGCGGCCGGCCTCGCCATCCTGCTCAGCGGGCGAACCATCGTGACCAACGCATTGAAGGTCCTGATGCCGGTCACGATCGCCTCGTTCCTCATCGCAAACCGGCTGTTGGCGGACAACGACGCGCCGTTCGCTCCGTCCACCGTGCCAGGGCCATATGTGAAGGTGAGCTTCACGGTTGTGCTCGCGGCGATGGCGGCGGTGGTCGCGCTCACCTATCGCCAACAGATCCTCGTTCGGCGAAGCGACCTTCCGCCGCTCAACGGTCGAGCGCTCACCGCACTGGTGATCGGCGGCATCGTCGGCGGTGTCGCCTCATCGCTCGTCGGTTCGGGCGCCGACGTCGCGACCTACATCGTGGTGGTCGTGCTGCTGGGCGTGAACCCTCGGGTCGGCGTGCCAACCAGCGTGTTGTTGATGGCGTCGGTGTCGATCGTCGGCTTCATCGATCTCGGCCTGATCGATGGTCAGATGCTGCTCGAACGGGTGGGCGACCAGATCGTCGCCGTCGGCGGCGATCCGATCTCGCCGCTCCCCGCTGCGGAGGCAGATCTCGCCGGCATGTGGCTCGCCGCCGTGCCGATCGTGGCGTGGGGCGCACCCCTCGGGTCGCTGCTGGCATCTCGGGCGACCGACCGCCAGCTCGTCGGCTTCGTCGTAGCCCTCGCCCTCGCCGAGGTGATCTCGACGATCATCTTCCTCGAGCCGCTGCGCACCGATCCGGCGCTGGCCGCCTTCGGCATCATCGGTCTGATCGCCGCAACCGGAGGTCTCGCCTACCTGCAGCGCAATCGGGTGTCGGTGCTCGGGTTGCCAGCGATCGATGGTTCTGAGTCGTTCGGTCGATCCGATCTCGATGTCGGTCGCGGGTTCCGTCGACAGCTCGAAGACCGGTCTGATGAAGGAGATGGGCGATGAGCTATCTGGCCGACTACGAGTTGCTCGAATGGCTCGGCTCGGGCAACCACGGCGAATGGTGGTTGGCACGAGCTCCCGAGCGACTCGGCATCGACGGCGACCTCGTCGCCATCAAGGCGCTGTGGCGCGATGCGAGCGAACTCGACTTCGATCGCATGGCCCGCGAACTCCGACTCCTGGTGTCGATCTCGAGCCCTCACCTCGTGTCGTTGGTCGAGGCGGGGGAGAGCGACGGGCGGCTCTTCTACGCCCGCCAGCACTATGCCGGCGGGACCTTGGCCTCGCCGGGCGTCGACCGGGCGACCGTGCTGTCGGCCGTCGCATCGGCGGCCCGCGGTGCCCAAGCGCTGCACGACGCCGCGGTGGTCCACCGCGACATCAAGCCGGAGAACGTGTTGTTGAACAGCACCTCAGGAACGGACGGACAGCCCGTTCCGGCCGTGCTGAGCGAGCTCGGGCTCGCCCAGTTGCTCGATCCCGGACTCACCACCGGCATCGGCCCGGTCGGTGCCATCGACTACGTCGCCCCCGAGGTGGCGGTCGGCGACAAGGGCAGCCCGGCCAGCGATGTGTGGGCCCTCGGGGTCACGCTGCACCAGGCGCTCAGCGGCCACTCCATCTACGGCGCCGAGGCTCCCGACAACATCCTCGACGGCTTTCGTCGAGTCACCAGCGGCCGATGGAACTTGGAGCCGTCGTTGGTTGACGCCGATCGGCAAGTGATCGAACAATGCCTTCAGCGTGATCCGGAGGCCAGAATCTCTTCCGCCGCTGCGCTTGCCGACGCACTGGATCAGATCGAAGACCGCACCGGGGGTGCACCAGCGTGAACATCGATGAAGCCGTCACGATCCATGAGGGGCCTGGCATGGTCGTTCGCCGAGCCGGTCTGCTGGCCGTGCTCGAGGGACCGGAGCCCTCGCTTGCCGATGCGCTGTTGAACGCTCGCCCCGATGCGATCGGCGAGACCCTGGCCGCCGCGGTCGCCGACGGATCCGGGCCCGGCTCGTTCGCGGTCGCCCAGATCGAGGGTGACGACGTGACGCTCTACGTGCGCGGCGACGCCTCGGTGATGGCATCGGGCATCGTCATCCGACACAGCGGTCCGTCCACCATGGCCGAGCAGCGATTGCAGACCCCGGCCGACGGCCAGCTCAACGTCATGCTCGACTCGGCGACGATCGCGACGGCCTGGACTCGACTGTTCCACGGTGTCGTCGCGGGCGCCGGCGGTTCGTTCGGCACCCCGGCCGAAGCAACGTCAGCACCGCCAGCGGAGAGCCAACCCGTCTCCGCACCCGAACCGGCGGCCGCGCCGCCACCTGCGGCCGAATCGGCTCCGGTCGTCGAGGCCCCGCCCGACCCGGGTCAAGAGGTTCCCCGGCCCCCCGACCGGTCGCTCTCGTTCCTCGGCGGCGCAGACGCCGAGGCGGTCAGCGCACCAGCTCCGGCACCGCCCCCCGCTGCCCCGGTCGCCGATGAGGATGCGACCGCCGAGACGCCCTCGCCCGTGCCGCCGCCACCGGGCCCCGGTGTTGCGCCGCCGCCACCAGCGGCCGTCGTCGCCCCTGCCGAGGACCAGGCTGTTGCTCCTGCCGACCCTGCTCCTGCTCCCGACCCCGGGCCGGTCTCGATCGTCGAGGCGCCGGTGTCGAGCCGTCCGGCACCGGTGCAGGTTCGTGGTCTCCGTTGTCAGCGCGATCACCTCGTGCACCCGAACGCGCGGCTGTGCCCACTCTGTGGCGACAACATGCAGAACCGTTCGGTCGTCGTGAACCCCGACGGGTCGATCGGTGAGTTCGGGCCCCGACCGCCACTCGGCGTGTTGATCCTTCCCGACGGCCGTTCGTTCCAGATCTCGCGCACCACGGTGCTCGGCCGTCAGCCCGACCTCGACGACGACGTCATGGCCGGTGTTGCCGATGCCGTCATCCTCGACGAGCCGAACGTCTCGCGACGCCACGTGAAGATCATCCTCGAGGACTGGGACGTGTTCGCCGTCGATCTCGGATCGGCAAACGGCACGGCGCTCGCTCCCTCCGGAGAGGCGCCCGCGCGTGTCGCCCCCGACGTTCGTACGCCGATCAACTCCGGCGCCACGATCTACCTCGGCTCGACCCAGCTGGCCTTCCAGCCGACGAGCGCTCGCCCCTAGACCGGGCTCAGCGGGCGAATCGCTCGATCAGTGCCTGATCGGGCATGGAACGCACGCGCCATCGGGCGGGGTAGTGATCGGTCTGTTCCATCAGCTCGTGGCAATGCGCCCACACGTCGGCGAACGACGCGGTCATGCGCGGTCGCCCGGCACCCTCGAACACGACGGCGTCGACGTTCGGGATCAAGGTCTCGCCATCGCCCCAGGTCGCATACGACTCGACCACGCCGTTCGGATCGACCCCGATGAGGACCGGGGCAACCGTGAGGTCGGGGCCCACGAGCTGTGTGAGTTGCTTCGACGGTCCTGCGTAGGTGGCCTCGAGATCGAGGCGCGTGAGCTGCCGATACGTGTCGTGGACTGGGTGGCTCGGATCGAGGACCAACCGACGCATCGCGCCATCGCCCGTGAGCACGACTGGCCAGAACGAGATCTGTGAGTCTTCGCCGAGATCGGCGCTGGCGGCGCGCATCGCTGCGGCGAGCGCGGCCGGATCCTCCAGCGTCGCGACATAGAGCGACGTGCGCCGGGTCGGGATCGCCACCAGGGGGAGACCGATCGACCCGCCCGATGCCGCAGCGACGGACTCGGCGAGCTCGGGGAGGAGCAACCGGGAGCTGACGTAGTCGTCGCCACCGGCAGCGACGACACCATCATCGATCCGGTTCCAGGTCGGAGCGTCGAGATCACGGACGTTCGACACGCCGATGGGCCACAGCTCATCGAAGCCGACACCCCACTCGTTCAACATGTCGTCGTTGACGGTGACCATCGACGTCGCTTCGTCGATGACGAGGAGCGCGCACAGGTCATCGGTCAGCACGTGATGGGGGACCACGGCGGGGACGCCGCCCTCGCCGATGGCGTGCAGTCGGGCTCCTTCGATCATCGCCCGATTGCGGATCACGGCCCGCAGCGTCGAGCGATCGACGCTCGGCCGCGCCGGCTGGGCGAGCAACGGGGGAATGGTCATCTCACACCAGGCTCGCCGACGATCGACACCGAGCTTGTCGTACTGGCGGCGCAGATCGGTCAGGTTGATGTGGTGGGATCCGCCGGTGACCGCGTCGATCTCCCGGTCGACCGTCCATCCGAGATCGGGGTGCATGCGCGAGCAGATCTCGAGCACCGCCTTCTCGATCGTGACGACGTCCTTCTTGTTCTTCCCGAACAGAGCCATGACGAGTTGTGTCGACCATCTCGGCACCGGCCTTGAGCGGCGGTTGCGGCTCTGGCGTTGGCCTTCAGGTGGTCGTGACCGTTGGTCAGGGCCGGTCGGTCAGGGGCGGTCGGCGGTGAGGAGCTGGGCGATGCCCATCGTGAGCTGCTGGTGCTTCGCGTTGACGAAGCCCGCGTCGGCCAGCATCGAGACCATCTCGGCTCGCTCGGGCAGATACGCCACCGATCGGGGCAGGTAGCTGTAGGCCGACTTGTCTGAGATCAGCCCGCCGATGAAGGGGACGATCTTGTTGAAGTGGATGTCGAAGCCCCACTTCATGATCTTGTTGTCCGGCGCTGAGACGTCGACGAGGGCGATCCGGCCGCCCGGCTTGACGACGCGTGCGAGCTCGGCGAAGAACGGCGGAAGGCTCAACAGGTTGCGAAGCGCATAGCCGCACACCGCGCCGTCGACCGACGCATCGGCGATCGGCAACGACAAGAGGTCGCCCTGGACGAACGTGCCGTCATCGGGGGCAGCGGCCATCATCCCGTAGCTCAGGTCGATGCCGATCGGATCGGCCGCCCGCTTCTTCAGCGCCCACACGAAGTCGCCGGTGCCGCACGCGAGGTCGAGCACGACCGCGCCGGGCGCAGCGTCGAGTTCGTCGAGGGTTTGACGTCGGACCCGCGTGTCGAGACGGAACGTCATGAGCCGGTTCACGAGGTCGTAGCGCGGTGCGATGGTGTCGAACATCGCCTGGACGGCTTCGCGCTTCTCGTCACCCTCGGGAAGGTGGTCGGTCGGCATGGGAGACGGGGAGGTCACCCCGTGCAGGGTACGCAAGTCGGTCCCGGCTCGGCTGACTCGGTGACGGTGAACCCCGCGACTACGGTCGCTCCAGACCGATGGGAAACCCCGTCCCCGGTCATCCCCGAAGGAGTTGCCGTGACTCGATCGGCGTTTTCTCGCATCCTCACGACGTTGCTGGCGTGTGCCCTGGTCGCCGCCGCGTGCAGTTCCGGGTCCGACTCTGCCGGTTCGGACGGTGGATCGGATGCTCCGGACACCACGCTGTCGTCCGATCCCGATGGGGCCGCCGACGACACCGAGACGTCGAGCGATGACACTGGAGACGGCGAGGCGTCGGATTCCGACGACTCGGCCGGCGGTTCGGCGGAGATCGCTCCGACGATCGAGTTCGAGTCAGGGGTCGAGCAGATCGCCTGGACCGAATGTCCCTCCGGTCTCGAGTGCGGGAGCGTGACCGTGCCCGCCGACTACGCCGATCCATCGCTCGGTTCGCTCGAGATCGTCGTCAACGTCGCTCGAGCCCGCGTGCCGGAGGAGCGTCGCGGCTTCCTGCTCGTCAACCCGGGCGGACCCGGCGCGTCCGGCACCGAGATCGTCGACGCGGCCGTTCTGGTGTTCACCGACGAGGTGCTCGACCACTTCGACATCATCGGCTTCGATCCCCGAGGTGTCGGCGAGTCAGAACCAGCGTTCACCTGCGGCGAGAAGGGTGAGGCACTCGGCCTGTTCGCCACCACCGATCCACCGATCGACACGCTGGAAGAAGTGGCGATCGTCGAGTCCGCTGTCGACCTGTGCGTCGAGTCGATGGGCCCGGCCGCCGGTCGCCTCCACTCCGAGTTCGTCGCCCGTGACATGGACGAGATCCGCAAAGCGCTCGGCGCCGAGCAGATCTCCTACCTCGGCTTCTCCTACGGCTCGGCCCTCGGCGTCTGGTACGCCTCGCTGTTTCCCGAGAACGTCCGGGCAATGGTGGTCGACGGCGCCGACAACCCGCTCGACGACGTCTCGACCCAGGAACTCCGAATCGAGAACTTCGTCGACGAGATCAGCGAGTTCGAACGACTGCTCACCGACGCGCTCGCCAGCTGCGACAGCGCCGAGTGCCCGATCTTCAACGACGGCGATCCGATCGGCTACTACTTCGACGCGGCTGACAAATTCGACCTGGTCGTCGCCGACGTGAGCGACAATCCCGACGCCGCGTTCCTCGGGTTGATCCAGCCGTTGTACGACGAAGCGGCCTGGCCGTCGCTGCACGAAGCGATCTTCGCCCTCAACGAGAACGACGACGCCACGCCG
>CALLIQ010000615.1 GCA_938008925.1 uncultured Acidimicrobiales bacterium | reverse complement strand
CCGTTCGCTCGACGAGGTGCTCGGTGACGGGACCGACGCCACTCGAGATCATCAACTCGGTCCTGGCGAGGTGATCGCGAGCATCGAGATCGCCGACGGCTGGCCCGACGAGCGCGGGGCCTACTTCCGGTCGATCAGTCGCTTCGAGGCGGAGTGGCCGCTCGTCGAGGCCGTGGTGCGCGCCCGCTTCGACGGCGACACCGTCACCGATTGCGCACTCGCCATCGGCGGCGTTGCCACCGTGCCGCTTCGCATGTCGGCCATCGAACCGACGCTCATCGGTTCCGTCCTCGACGACGCCACGATCGCAACGGCTGCGGCCGCCTGCACCGATGGCGCGAACCCGCTGCCCGAGACCGGTTACAAGGTCGACCTCATCGCCGCGACCGTCACCGAGACGCTGGAGCGCCTGCGAGCCGGTTGAGCGCTCGCACCATCAACACCAGCAGCGGCAGTTCGATCACAGGACCGACGACGACGGTCAGCGCGACCAACGGGCTCGCGAACGCGGTCGCTGCGATGGCGAGCGAGGCTTCGGAGTTCCGAGACGTCGTGGTGAACACGAGCAACGCCGTCTGATCATCGGGAAGCGAGGCTCGGGCCGCAACGACGATCGCCACGACGAATGCGACGACGAAGAAGGCGATCATCGGCACGACGAGGCGAAGCACGACGGTCGGGTTGTCGAGGATCAGCTGAGCCTGCGATGCGAACATTGCGACGATCACCGCGACGAGCGCCACCGTCTTGACGTAGAACCGGTCGACGACCTCGAGCACCTCGTCGATCGGCAAGCCGCTCCGACCAGTGAGAGCCCGAACCGCTGCAGCCAGCAACGCTGGCCCCACCAGGAACGTGGCGATGCTGACGACGATGCCGCCGATCTCGACACCGGCCGCTCGCCCTTCGAAGAGGAACAGATAGAGCGGCAGCAGCAAGACCTGCAGCACGACGTTCACGCCGAGAAGGCTCACGCCGAGGCCGGTGTCGCCGCCGGCGAGTTCGGTGAAGATCAGGTACCAACCAATGCACGGCGTCACCAGAAACAACAGGAGACCCACTCGGAGGTCGGGCTGCCCGGAGAGGAAGATCCGACCCAACGCCCACGCGAGCGCTGGGTTGATCACGAAGTTCAGCCCGACGGCGATGGCGAGGAACCGTCGGTGCCGGAACGATCCAGCGACCGTGGCCACGTCGAGCCCGAGCATCACGACGGCGATCAGGACGAAGACCCCGATCGACACCACCGGACCCGACGCCGACGCTACGCCGGGCGCGAGCTGGTGAAGCCCGAGCCCGGCTGCGATCGAGGCCACCAGCAAGAACGGCTGGAAGCGATCGAGCGCCGTCACGAGGTGGTCGTGGACCCGACGCTGGCAGCACCAACACTTGCGGGGCGGCCGCTGTCGACCCACCCCTCGATGCCCTCGGGGTATCGCCCGACGTTGGTGTAGCCGGCGTCGACGAGCTGTGTGCCGATGAACTCACTGCCGAGGCAGTCGACGTCGCTGCAGTAGACGATCACCCGTTGCCCCTTGCTCACGATCGCGGTGCTGGCCTGGGCTTCGACGTCGTCGAGGCGGAAGTCGAGCGCCCCGTCGATGTGGGCTGCGTCGTAGCCGCCAGGACCTTGGGCGTCGATCACGACGGTGTCGGGATCAGCCACGGCAGCTTCGAGCTCCTCGACACTCACCGGCGGGAGCAGGAAGTCGAGCGGCGTTCCCCCTCTCGGGCTCGCGCCGAAGTGAGCGGTGTCTTCGGTGACGGTGTAGAGCTCCCACGGGATCTGGTCCTCGTCCTGGGTCCAGGCCTTCTCCTGGGTGGCGAAGCAGCAGGTGTGCGGTTCGTCGACCTCGACCGGGAGGCCGAGATCGGCGATTCGTCGCGTCTCCTCGGCAACCCGCTCCCCCGACCCGAACTCAATGCCCACGTGGTTGATCGAGCCGGGCGCACCCTCCTTCTCGATCACGATCAGCTTCAACGGTGGGTCGGCGACAACGAAGTTCGCGTAGCCGGGGCGATGCTTGGCTGGTTCGACGCCGAACAGCTTGGTGTAGAACTGGACCGACGCTTCGACGTCTTCGACGTTGAGCGACAACTGGAATCTGGACATTGCTGGTCTCCTTGTGCGATGTACACTAATACACAAAACAATGTAATAGTTGGTGAGCTTGTGTCAACCCCTGCTTCGACATCCCCAGAACTCGGCGACGGGTCGCCTGCGCTGATTCCGCCCGCCCTGGCCGAGCGGCCCCTGATCGCAGTGCCCGAGGTCGACGAGCTCGCCTCGCTGTTCCGCGTGCTCGGCAGCGACACGCGGCTCCGGATCCTCCACACGATCGCCCGCTCGGGCGAAGCGGCGGTCACGGCGATCGCCGAGGAGGTCGGGGCCAGCCCGCAATCGGTCTCGAACCACCTCCAACGAATGGCAGACCAACAGATCGTCGCCACCCGCCGAGACGGCAACCGGATCTACTACCGCCTGATCGACCCGTGCGTCGGCGGCCTGATCGAACTCGGACTCTGCTTACTCGGAAACCAGCCGCCCGGTGAGCGCCTAGGTTGAACCGATGGAAGACAACGTCAGCCTCGAGACCGTCAAGTCCTTCGCCTCCGGGCTGAGCCCGTGGGCGCACCTGGCAACGGTCGGAGCCGACGGCAAGCCAGACGTCGTGCCCGTTCATCCCTGCTGGGAGGGCGACACGATGTGGATCATGGTCGGCGCCGAATCGGTGAAGGCCTCGAACACCGCTGCGAACCCGAACGTCGCCTTGCACTGGCAGGTCACCGAGGTCGGTGACGGCGTCGAGCTCTGGGGTTCGGCCACACTCCACACCGACGTGGCCACCAAGCAGCGGCTGTGGACCGCGGTGTTCGACTACGACCTCAACGCCTTCGCTCCGGGCGGGCCGGAGAACTCACCCGAGACCGGCATGCTCGCGGTCACCCCCGAGCGGGCGATCATCCTCCACGGCTACGGCGCCGGCGGTGTCCAGCGCTGGAACGCGGAGTGACCGAACCCCAGGCGATCCCACGACAGTCGTGGTGGACACTCGGCATCACCGCTGCAGCCGGGTTCATGGTGAGCCTCGAGATCACGGTGATCTCGCTCGCCTTCAACGACATCCAGGAGTCGTTCGACGGCACCTCTCGTGCGACCCTTTCGTGGATCTTCACGGCGTACAACATCGGCGTCGCTGCACTGCTGTTGCTCTCCGGTTGGGCGGCCGACCGGTACGGCCGCAAGAAGCTGTTCCTCATCGGTCTCGCCGTGTTCATGCTCGGCTCTCTGCTCTCGGGTATCTCCACCGATGCTGCGACCCTCATCGGTGCACGCGTCGTGCAGTCGGTGGGCGGCGCGATGCAGTTCCCCGCCGGTCTGGCGTTGCTGCTCCCTGCGTTCCCGCCGGAGAAGCGCGGGATGGCGGTCGGGATCTGGGGCGCGACCGGCGCCCTCGCTGCCGCGCTCGGTCCCTCGATCGGCGCCGCGCTGGTGAACGGATTCGGTTGGCGATCGGTCTTCCTGGTCAACATCCCGGTCGCCGCTCTGGCCATCGCCTTGGGTTCGCGCATTCTCGTGGAGTCGAGGGCCGACGATCTCCCCGAATCGGTCGACGCCATCAGCGTGCCAGTCGCCTCGCTCGGCGTCGGACTGCTCGTCTTGGCGATCGCCCAGAGTGAGCAGTGGGGACTGACGAGCCCAGCGACGCTGCTCACCGTCGCTGCGGCCGTCGCGCTGCTCGTGATCTTCGTCCGCCGTTCCCGCAGCCACCCCGAGCCGCTGTTCGACCTCGACCTGCTCCAGATTCGATCGTTCTCGACGAGCCTGGCCGGCACGCTGTGTTTCTGTGCGGCCTTCTTCGGGTGGTTCGTCGTGCTCCCGAGCTTCATTCAGGACTGGTGGGACTACTCCATCGTGAAGACCGGCCTCGTCCTCGTGCCCGGGCCGGCGCTGGCCGCGTTCGTCTCCCCGTTCATGGGACGTGTCGCAGATGCTCGAGGCCATCGGGTGGTACTCGTGATCGGCGGCGTCGCCGGCGCGATCGGCATGGTGACGCACTTGATCTTCACCACCCTGGAGCCGCGGCTCTTCATCGGCATGGTCTTGCCGGGCCTGTTCGTCGGCGTGGCCGCCGGTTGCAGTTTCGCCATGCTCGTGGCCGCCACGATGCGCGACGTGCCGCCCCAGCGCTTCGGGATGGCGGGAGCGGGGCGGACGACGGTGTTCCAGCTGGCCATCGCACTCGGCATCGCCGTTGCCGCCGCCGTGGTCGGCGATCCGGGCAACGCGGAGGACGCACTGTCGGTCTACCGCATCAACTGGGTGATCGCGCTGGCCTTCTTCGTCGGCCAGGCCGCCCTGTTCGCCCTCGCCTATCCCTCGGCGCCGACCGAGTCGGCGGTCGCGGAGACCGCCGCGGCGTAGAAGCTCAGCTTGTGATCGATGAGCCGCAGTGCGATCTGGCGTTCGTGAATCTGCGATTCGACCAGGGCTCGATGCTCGGTGAGCATCGCATGGCGCTCGGGCTCGGTGTGACTGCCCTGGGCCCCGAGCTCGCAGTAGTGGCGGAGCTGGTCGATGCTCATGCCCGTCTCTCGTAGGCACCGAAGCACCTCGACCCAGGCGACGTCGTTCTCGCTGTAGCGCCGATGCCCGCTGTCGGCCCGAGCCACGTTCTGGATGAGCGACTCGCGTTCGTAGTAGCGAAGGGTGTCGATCGAGACACCGGTTCGTTCCGCCATCTGGGCTGGGGTGAGCATCCGTCCATCAAACCACCTGGAGTGCACTCCAGGTCAAGGGCTCGACCCCACACGAGCGTTCCTTACGTTGATCTTCGCTGCGACATACGATCCTCAGCGCATGCAACCCCCTCCCTCGTCGCGTTTCGCGCAGGTGTCGCGCCGCGCCATGCTCCGCACCTCGCTGGGTGCCAGCGCCGCGGCACTCGTTCCCGGGCTGGCCTGTGGCGTCGACGACGAAGAGATCTTCGCCGGTGCTGCCGCGGAACCGACCACGACGACGTCGACAACCTCGACGACGGCGCCACCGACGACCGCGACGACCAGCCCGCCAGCCACCGAGAGCACGGCCACCGAGAGCACGGGGATCGGAACCCCGGCGGTCGACGGCGAGCTCGTCATCGGGTTCACCTACACCCAAGGAGCGGGCGGCAAGAACGAACGCCCCTACGTCGCCGTCTGGCTCGAAGACACCGCGGGTGAGCTCGTCACCACCATCGCGCTCTGGTACGAGCTCGGGCGACGCGGCGACCGTTGGCTCGACCATCTGACGCGCTGGTACGAGCTGGATCTCGATCGCACGCTCAGCGGGACACCGTCCGATGCCGCGACCGTGTCGTCCGCGACACGCGCCGCCGGCGCTTACTCCGTTGCGTGGGACGGCACGATCGGGGCCGACCCGGCACCTGCCGGCGAGTACGTTCTCTGCATCGAAGCCGTGCGAGAAGAAGGCCCTCATTCCCTCATCTGTGAACCGCTGACCCTGGCCGGGTCACTCCCCCAGCTCGCGCTGCCCGACGACGGCGAACTCTCCGCCGTGAGCGCGAGAATCGATGTCTGACGTCGGCACCGCCAGCGCCCGAGCCACCGATCAGGCGGCGGCTCTCGAACGTCTGGCCAAGCGCCCGTCCGCGCAGGGCAAGACCTCGGCGAAGTGGCAGCGGGCCATGCGCTGGCTCCACGTCTACTCGAGCATGATCGCGTTCCTCGTGATCTTGTTCTTCGGGGTCACCGGGCTGCTGTTGAACCATCCGTCATGGCTGTTCGGCGACGAGGTCACGACGACGCGAGACTCGGGCCGGTTGCCCGAGTCGGTCAGAAGCGACGACGGCTCGGTCGAGTTCTTGGCGGTCAGCGAGTTCATTCGAGAGACCTACGACGTCCAGGCCGGCGTCACGAACTTCGACCAGGTCGACGAAGAAGGCTCGATCAACTACGCCGGCGCCGGCTACGGCTCGACCGTTCGGTTCGACGTGACGTCGCTCGACTACGAGATCACCGAGCGGGAAGAGGGCTTCGTCAACGCGATGCGCGATCTGCACGCGGGCCGCGACACCGGCGGCACGTGGAGCCTCATCATCGACATCTCCGCCGTCTTCTTGGTATTCGTCGCCGTCACCGGCCTCGGCATTCAGCTCTTCATGCGAAAGCGACGCCAGAAGGCACTCACGTGGCTCGCGGTCGGTACCGCCGGTTCGGTGATGCTGATCTGGTTGACGCTCGTCTGACGTTCTCCTGAGCGACCCC
>CALLIQ010000614.1 GCA_938008925.1 uncultured Acidimicrobiales bacterium | reverse complement strand
CTCGTAGAACTCGGTGTCGACGCCGGCATCGATCTTCTCTGCGGCGAGGAGTGCGGCGTCGGCCATCAGCCCGCCGCACACGACCGTGCCGAGAAGCCGCAGGTAGGGAGCGGAACCGGCGAGTGCTGCGTTCGGGTCGGTCGCGCCGTGCTCGAGCAGCCACGACGTGGTTTCCCGGGCGGCAGCGGTGGCCGCGGTCAGATTCGAGCCGAACCGGGCGAGCCGGTCGTCGGCCGCGAGGCGCGCCGCTTGTCCGTCGTACCGGTCGAGCTGATCGGTGATGACGCCGCCGCCCCGCATGGACAGCTTGCGACCGACGAGGTCGGCGGCCTGGATGCCGTTCGTTCCTTCGTAGATCGTGCCGATGCGGATGTCGCGGAGGTGCTGGGCAGCACCTGTCTCCTCGACGTAACCCATGCCTCCGAAGATCTGGACCGCGATCGATGTGAGTTCGTTGCCGAGGTCGGTGCACAGGCCCTTCGAGAGCGGGATGAGCAGATCGGCGAGTTCTTGGGCGGCCGTTCGCTCATCGCCGGCCGTGGACTTGGCTCGATCGATCGCTGCGCCGTTGGTGTAGATCAGACACCGCATTGCGTCGATCCACGAGCGCTGCGTCATCAGCATTCGCCGCACGTCGGGGTGTTCGATGATGGCGCTCTGCTCGCCCTTGGGGGCGCCGAGGGCGGTGCCCTGCTTGCGCTCCATCGCGTAGTCGAGGCTGTGCTGGTAGGCCCGCTCGGCGAGCGCCAGACCCTGCAGGCCGACCGACAGCCGGGCGTTGTTCATCATCGTGAACATGTTGCGCATGCCGGAGAACTCGTCGCCGATGAGCCAGCCGATGGCGCCACCGTCATCTCCATAGCTCAACACGCAGGTCGGGCTGCCGTGGATGCCGAGCTTGTGCTCGATCGACACACAGTTGACGTCGTTGTGATCGCCGAGTGATCCATCCTCGTTCACGAAGAACTTGGGGACGACGAACATCGAGATGCCCCGGGTACCGGGCGCGGCGTCGGGCGTACGAGCCAACACCAGGTGAATGATGTTCTCCGTCATGTCGTGGTCGCCGTAGGTGATCCAGATCTTCTGCCCCGTGATGCGGTACGACCCGTCGCCGACCGGCTCGGCCTTCGTGGTGACGGCTCCGACGTCAGACCCGGCCTGCGGCTCGGAGAGGTTCATGGTTCCCGACCACTCGCCGGTGAGCATCTTCGGCAAGTAGACGTTCTTCTGCTCCTCCGATGCGTGGTGCAAGAAGGCGTCGATGGCGCCCTGCGTGAGCAACGAGCACAGCGAGAACGCCATGTTTGCGCTCGTCAGCATCTCCTGAATCGCGAGGCCGACCATCCACGGGAAGCCGCCGCCACCGAAGTCCGGCTCGAACGGGATGGCGCCGAATCCCGAGTCGACGAGCTGCTGATAGGCCTTCTTGAACGAGTCGGGGGTGGTGACGACCCCTCGCTCGTCACCGGCGCTCCACACGGTGCCGATCTGATCGCCGTCGACGTTGGTCGGGGCGACCACATCGGCGATGAAGCGGCCCACTTCCTCGAGCACGACATGCACCGTTTCGGCATCGACGTGGTTGAAGTCGTCGGCGCCGAGAACGCCGGAGAGATCGGCGATGTCGTCGAGGGCGAAACGGAGATCACGCAGCGGCGGGGTGTAGTTCGTCACGGCTCAGAGGCTACCGCCAGCACCCCTCATCGTTCCGGACTCGGGCCGTCCGAACCAGGGGTCCAGAAAATTGACCCTCAACTTTCTTGACCTGTTGGGCCGATACCACCGAGGACCGTCAGCCACCGGCCTCGCCCACCGAAGTGGTCACGACAACACATCGTGCACCGCTCGAGCGACGTCATCACACCACAAGGAGCACACATTCGTGCGCCGTTCCCGTCCTGACCAGCTCACGCTAGAACGACCGACCGACGACCTCGAGGCGACCGAGTCACCGGGACAAGAACTCAAGAAGCCAGAAGAAGTCGGCGGGGCGAGTCCCGCCTCGTCGGGCCGCATGAGCCGACGAGCCCTCATCGGCACCGCCGCACTGGCGACACTGGCGGTTGCGTGCAACGAGACCGAGGGCGCCGATGGCGGGGAGTCCACCGGAAACACCTGGCCGAACGACTCGCTCCCGACCCCGGATCCATCCGCGTCGATTCCCGACGAGCTCGCCCTCGTCGACGATGTGCCGACCAACGCTCCCGGCGGTGCTGCCGGCGCTGACCCAACGACCTCGACGACCGGGCGGACGTCGACGACGGGCGGATCGGCAACCACGCAGCGCACTGCGACCACACAGCGCACGGCGACCACGAGTCGAACCCCAGTCACCGGCAATCCGGCCACGACGAAGCTGCCGGCCACGACCCAGCCAAACGCACCCACCAGCAGCCCGACCGTCGCTCCGACGACCGCAGCACCGTCGCCACAGCCGGCGCCGACACCGTCGACGACCCAACCAGCCACCACGGTCAGCACGACGGCAGCGCCGACCACGGCTCCCCCGACCACCGCACCACCCGCTCCCCCGGCTTCTGCCGCGCTGCTGGCCGGGCGCATGACCTTCGGTCTGTCGGCCGAGGTCGAGAGCGACCTGCTCCGCCTCGGGACGACGCCGTGGGTCGAGCAACAGCTCGGTTGGGATCGTCCGGATCCCGCCGCCGAGAACCTATTGAGTGGCTTCCGTTCCCTCACCGCCAGCCGGCAGGTCGCCTATCAGATCGGCCGAGAGGACAACGACCCGCTCGAAGAGGAGGTCGTGCATTCGACGGTGCTCCGAGCCCGGTACTCGCGCTACCAGCTGTTCGAGATGATGGTCCACCTCTGGATGGACCACCTCAACGTGAATCTCTGGGGCAACGGAAACTACGAGCACCTGATGGTCGACTATCAGGAGAACGTCATTCGAGCGAACGCCATGGGTCGCTACGCCGACCTGTTGCTCGCCACCGCCGAGTCGCCGGCGATGATGGTCTACCTCGACAACGCCTTCAGCAATGCGAATTCGAGCAGCGGCGTGAACGAGAACTACGGCCGTGAGCTCCTCGAACTCCACAGCCTCGGGATCAACCGAGACGGTTCCCAGGACTACACCGAGACCGACGTGGTCGGGGCATCGCTCATCATGAGCGGCTGGAGCGTCGAGCGCGATCGCAACGCTGGCAACTTCAGCGACTTCATCTACCGAAGCGACTACCACCACAACGATCCGGTCTCGATCCTCGGCGGCGCCTTCTCGGTCGGCGGCGGCGGAGGCAAGGCCGACGGCGAGGCACTCGTCGCCTTCCTGGCTCGCCACCCCACGACGGCGCGCCACGTCTGCTGGAAGATCGCCCGCCGGTTCGTGTCCGACGAGCCATCGACGGCCCTCGTCAATGCGATGGCGTCGGTGTACTTGTCGAACGACACGGCGCTCATCCCGGTGCTTCGCTTCATGTTCGAGAGCGACGAGTTCGCCGCCTCGACCGGCCAGAAGATGACCCGCCCCTTCGAGCTCGTCATCTCGGCCATGCGCGGGCTCGGCTCGTCGATTCCGGTCGATCCCCTCAGCGACGCTGCTCGCACCATCCGAAACCGCCTCGGCGACCTCAACCACCAACCGTGGCGTTGGGAGCAACCCGACGGGTACCCGGACTTCGCGGCCCCGTGGCTGAGTGGCAACGGCCTCGTGACCCGGTGGGGTTTCACCGCCCGCCTCGCCAACGACTTCCACACGAACCCGGACGAGCCGGACCCGATCCTGACCGACGTGAACTCGCTTCGCGGCTCGGCCAACAACGTCGGCGAGATCTACGACCTGATCGTCGCCCGACTCAACATCGACGGCATCGCTCCGGCGCTGCGCGACTCGATGATCACCCTCGTC
>CALLIQ010000613.1 GCA_938008925.1 uncultured Acidimicrobiales bacterium | reverse complement strand
CGCTGGGAGTCCATGAGGTCGATGACCGGGTACGGCGTGACCGAATCCTGGGTGTCGAACTCGCTCGAGTTCGCCCCGACCATGCCGAGCACGTTGCGGGCGTACTCGACGGTCATCACCTGCATGCCGAGGCAGATGCCGAGGCAGGGAATGTCGTGTTCGCGAGTGAACTGTGCGGCTTCGATCTTGCCCTCGACACCGCGCTCGCCGAAACCACCGGGAAGCACGATCCCGTCGAGGTGTCCGAGCCGTTCGCCGACCAACAATCCTTCGACGTGATCGGACATGATCCACTCGATCGTGAGATCGACCTCGTGGAGGATCGCCGCATGGCGCAGCGACTCGGCCACCGACAGATAGGCGTCTGGCAGCGTCACGTACTTGCCGACGATGCCGATGGTGAGCGGCTTCCAGGCCCGCTCGACGCGATCGACGAGCTGACGCCACTGCGTGAGGTCGGGCTCGATCTCGTCGAGGCGCAGCAGCGAACCGACGTAGCTGTCGAGTCCGGCCTCGTGCATCGTGAGCGGAATCTCGTAGAGGCTCGACGCATCCGGCGCATTGATGATGCCAGCGAGGGGCACGTCGCACAGGTTGGAGATCTTCGAGCGCAGACCGTCGGAGATCTCACGGTCGGACCGGCACACGATGACGTCCGGCTGGATGCCACGGCTTCGCAACTCGGTGACGGAGTGCTGGGTCGGCTTGGTCTTTTGCTCGCCTGCCGGGCCGATGAACGGCACCAGCGTGACGTGCACGTAGCAGACGTTCTCGCGCCCGACGTCGAGGCGGAACTGACGGATTGCCTCGAGGAACGGAAGGATCTCGATGTCGCCGACGGTGCCACCGACCTCGGTGATGACGACGTCGACGTCGTCTCCCGCGAGCGAGGAGATCCGTCGCTTGATCTCGTCGGTGATGTGCGGGATGACCTGGACGGTCTTGCCGAGGTAGTCGCCTCGCCGCTCCGCCGCGATCACCGAGGAGTAGATCGAACCCGTGGTGGCGTTCGATGCCTGCGTGAGCGGCTCGTCGATGAAGCGTTCGTAATGACCGAGGTCGAGGTCGGTCTCGCCGCCGTCGTCGGTGATGTAGACCTCACCATGCTCGAACGGGTTCATGGTTCCCGGGTCGACATTGAGGTATGGGTCGAGCTTTTGCATCGTGACCTTGAGGCCACGAGCCTTGAGCAGTCGCCCGAGCGACGATGCGGTGAGTCCCTTGCCGAGCGAACTCACGACGCCGCCCGTAACGAAGATGTGCTTGGTCATTCTGTGCCCCTTCTCCGCTGGGCCAACCTAGCGCGGCCGACTAACTTCCGGACCCATGCCTTCAACCTCTTCCGACTCCTTCGTCGCCCTTCTGCTCGATCAGACCGATGACGGCGTCACATCGGCCATCACGGAGCTCCCGAACGATCGCCTTCCCGACGGCGATGTGACCGTCCGGGTCGAGTACTCGACCCTCAACTACAAGGACGGCATGATCCTCCAGGGTCTCGGTCGGCTCGTGCGGGACTACCCGCACATTCCCGGCGTCGACTTCTCCGGTGTCGTCGAGAGCTCCGACGACGCCCGCTTCTCCCCCGGCGATCGCGTGGTACTCACGGGTTGGCGGGTTGGCGAGATCTGGTGGGGCGGCTTCGCCACGCGAGCCCGGGTCAAGGCCGACTGGCTCGTGCCGCTGCCCGAATCGATCTCGAACGAACAGGCGATGGCCATCGGAACGGCCGGTTTCACCGCGATGCAAGCCCTCGTGGCGCTCGAGGCTCAAGGGCTCGACACAGCCGAGGACCGGTCGCTACTCGTGACCGGAGCGTCCGGCGGCGTCGGCTCGTCAGCGGTCCTGTGGTCCAGCCTCGCCGGCCACCACGTGACCGCCTCGACCGGCCGCAGCCAACACACCGACGATCTGACCTCGCTCGGCGCCTCGGCCGTGATCGATCGCGACGAGCTGTCCGAGAACCCATCGCGTCCGCTGCTCGGCGAACGATGGGGTGGCTGCATCGATGCCGTCGGTGGCGACACCTTGGCCCACGTGCTCACCGAGATGACCAGCGGGGCGTCGGTCGCCGCGTGCGGCCTCGCCGGCGGCAACGGTTTGTCGACCACCGTCATCCCGTTCTTGCTTCGAGGCGTGAACCTGCTCGGCATCGACTCGGTCATGTGCCCGTCGGCGCACCGGCTGGTGGTGTGGGATCGCATGGCCGAGGCACTCACGGCCGACGGCGTCGCCGACAAGCTGGCGTCGATGTCGACCACCGTCGGCCTCAGCGACGTCGCCGAACTCGCTCCGCAGATCCTCGCCGGTCAGGTGCGCGGTCGCACGATCGTCGACACCGCATCGTGAGCGCCTCGACGACGGTGGCCTCCGACCTCGGCTTCGATGCGAGTCGCCTCGACCGCATCGATACCTTCCTGACCCGCGAATACCTCGAGTCCGGTCGGTTCCCCGGATTCTCTTACGTGGTCGGACGCGGCGACGAGATCGCCCACCGAAGCGACC
>CALLIQ010000612.1 GCA_938008925.1 uncultured Acidimicrobiales bacterium | reverse complement strand
CCGGGCTGGGCTCAAGCGGTGAGATGGCTGGCGAGGCGAGTGACGGCGAGGTCGAAGTCGGCGACGGGCGCGCTGGAGTACGAGAGACGAATGGCCCGAGGTGGGGTGGAGGGGTCTGCTGCGAAGGCGCTGCCGGGAACGACGGCAACGCCGTTGTCGAGGGCGGCCCGAGCGATCTCGATCGAGTCGGGCTCGGTGCTGCCCGTGCCATCACCGTGCTTGCTCTCGAGCGAGAGCCAGAGGAAGAACCCGCCGGCTTGGTCGCCGATCGTGATGCCCTTCGCCTGAGGGTCGCTGCCGAGTGCTCGCTCCAGGGCTGCGAGAAGGGCGGTCCGGCGACTGCGGTAGGACGTTCGCAGCCCGTGGCAATGGTCGGTCCACCATCGCTGGTCGCCGAGGATCGAGGCGACGGCCAGCTGGTTCAGTGTGGCGGTGTGCAGATCGCCGGCTTGCTTCGCCAGCTCCAGGCGTGAGCGGATGGGCGGGGGAGCGGCGGCCCACCCGATCCGGAGCCCGGGCGAGAGGGTCTTGGACATCGACCCGAGGCGCACGAGTCGGTCGGAGTCGGGGATCGGATTGCGCTTCGGCCCGTCGAGGTGGAGCTCGGCGTACGGGTCGTCGCTGATCACCACGAAGCCGTAGTGCTCTGCGAGCCGGATCAACTCGGATCCGCGCTCGGGAGTGAGCGATGCGCCGGTCGGGTTCTGGAACGACGGATTGACGTAGCAGACCTGTGGTCGGGCGCCGCTCACGAGGGCGGCGGCGAGCTCGTCGACGGCCATGCCGTCGGCATCGACGGGGATCGAGAGCAGCCGGTACCGGCGAGCACGGAGCACCTGCAGCGCACCGACGTAGCCCGGATTCTCGACGGCGGCGAGGTTCTGGAGCGGATCGTCGTGCTCCAAGATCGAGAGGGTGAGATCGAGCGCCTGCTGCGAACCAGCGGTGACGATGAGTCCCTCGACGTCGTGGCCCTCGGTGAGGGCCAGCGCTTCGAGGAGGGCAGGTTCTCCGACCGAGGGTCCGTACTGCAGGCAGTGGGCCCCGTACTCGTCGAGCGCGCCCGACAGCGCGACATCGAGACGCTCGACCGGCAGGAGCTCAGCCGCTGGCAAGCCCCCTGCGAGCGAGATCACACCGGGTTGGCGGGCCTGGTCGAGCAGGTCGCGAATCGCCGATGACGCGAAACGGGGGGCTGATGCGTCGGTGAGGCGAGGTTGGATTGGCATTGCCGCATCGTCGGGGTGATCGTGACAGCGGTCACGGGCCAGTTCTGTGAAATTGGCTTGCGACGGCCATGCCATTGGCATCTACGGTTGTGCCATGAACACCAGCGCCAAGGATCGAGTCGGGACCAACGCCCTGCTCACGATGATCGGCGACTGGTCGGCAGGTGGCGCTGGGCCGTTGCATCGCCGACTCGCCGATGCCATCCGTCAGGCGGCAGAGACCGGCGTGTTGCCACCGGGATCGATTCTCCCGGCCGAACGCGGCCTCGCACGGGCGCTCATCGTGAGCCGGTCGACCGTGACGGCGGCGCTCAATGACCTCAAGGCCGAAGGGGTGCTCGAAGCCCGGCAGGGGAGCGGTACCCGCGTCGTCGGACCGCCGCCCGAAGGGCCACCCGGTGCCACGGTGCTCCCCGGCATCTTGAGTGTGCCGTCGAGGAACGAACCCGGCGTGATCGATCTCGCTGCCTCGACGCCCGCCGACGCACGAGCCCTTCCAACCGTCGACGTCGATCTCGACTCGCTCCT
The DNA here is from genome assembly GCA_938008925.1 of uncultured Acidimicrobiales bacterium. Classification (GTDB taxonomy): domain Bacteria; phylum Actinomycetota; class Acidimicrobiia; order Acidimicrobiales; family SZUA-35; genus CALEWY01. Next base: position 1,343 of record CALLIQ010000612.1, on the reverse strand, counting down.
CCGGGCCGGACCGCGTCACGGCTACACCCCCGAAGGGCTCCCCGCGTTGCGCGACGCGGTCGCCGAACGGCTCACCCTCGGCGGACTGCCGACCGGCCTCGATGAGGTGTTGATCACCAACGGTGCGCAGCACGGGCTGGCCCTGGCGTTCACGACGCTCAGTTCGGCCGACGATCCGATCCTCGTCGACGAACCCACGTATCCGGGGATGATCGATCTCCTGGCGTCGCGGGGCCTCAAGGCGATCGGGCTTCCTCGTCGGGCGGGTGGCATCGACGTCGCGGCCCTCCGCTCCCTCGTCGTCGAGCACCGAATCCGGGTGGCCTATCTGCAGACCTCCGTGCACAATCCGACCGGCATGGTGGCCGACGACTGGGAGTTCCGTGCACTGGCGAAAGCGTGCGACGACCTCGACCTCGCGGTGATCGAGGACATGGTGCTCGCCGATCTCCGCTACGACGGCTCCGAGCCCGCTCCGATCGCTGCTCGTGTCAGACGGGCCAACGTGTTGGCCATCGGCTCGATCTCCAAGCTCGGTTGGGGTGGTCTTCGCATCGGTTGGATGCGGGCATCCAGCGCGTCGATGGAGCGGCTGGTCCGGACCCGGCTCACCGACGACCTTGGAAGTTCGATCCCGTCGCAGGTGATCGCCGCCGGTGTGCTCGCGAACTTCGATCGCGTCGCCGCGGTCCGCCGTTCGACGCTCAAGGAGCGAGCCGATCTGGCTCAGAAGACCATCGCGAACGAGATCCCAGAATGGTCGGTTCACCCGCCGGCCGGCGGTCTCTCGCTGTGGGTGCAGCTCCACCGGCCGGTCGGCGAACAACTGGCGCAGGCCGCCACCCGAGAGGGTGTCTCGGTGGCAACCGGCGTGTCGGCGTCGGTCGATGGCGGCTACGCGGACCACATTCGCTTGTGTTTCGATCGCCCTGAAGCGCAGTTGATCGAGGGTTTGCGGCGACTCGGCGTCGCCTGGCGCTCGCTCAAGCCCTGAGCCAGATGAGGAGCGCCGACGATCCGTCTAGAGGATCCGGAACTCGATTCGACGGTTCGCCTGCTGCTGCTCGGCGGTGTCGTCCGGGTTTTCCTTGAGGCGAGTTTCGCCGAAGCCTCGGGCGGTCAGATCGTTCTCGACGTCTCGTGAGCGCAGGGCATCGACGACGGCGTTGGCCCGCTGCTCGGAGAGCGCCTGGTTGGACGCATCGCCACCGCGGCTGTCGGTGTGGCCACCGACCTCGAAGGCCACGTCGGGGTTGGCGTTCATGATGGCGGCGGCCTCGTCGAGGATCGGCAGCGATTCATCGAGAATCACGGCCGTTCCGGACTGGAACAGGATCTGATCG
>CALLIQ010000611.1 GCA_938008925.1 uncultured Acidimicrobiales bacterium | reverse complement strand
CGCTCGACGTCGTGATCGAGGCGGCCCGACGACTCTCGTGACCGGAGGCTCTCGTGACCGGACGCCTCTGTGACCGGGGGCCTCTGCGACCAGGCGCTACGAGCGAACCATCGCCATCGCCGCGTACATGGCGACGCCGTGATGGAACTTGTCCTCGCTGAGCCGCATGAGGTTCGAGTGGTTCGGGGCGGCTTCGCCCGGTGACAGGTCGGTCGGGCACGCCCCCATGAATGCCATCGAGCCCGGCACCTGGTTGAGGACGTAGCTCCAGTCCTCCGCACCCATCACGGCCTGAGGCATCTCGACGAAGTTGCCGGCGCCGAACAGGTTGTCGGCCACCGCGCCCGACAGCGCTGACGCCTCGGGGTCGTTGACCGTGACCGGATACCCGGGCACCACCTCGCACGAACAACCACATCCGTGCGCTGCCGCGGTGTTGGTCGCGACGCGCTCGAGACTCGAATGCAGCGTGGACCTGGTTTCTTCGTCGAGGGACCGAATCGTGCCTTCGATGAAGGCGGATGGCGGAATGATGTTGTTGGTGGTCCCGGCCTCGACATGGGCGACGGTCACGACGCCCGATCGGGCGGCATCGATCTCACGACCGACCATCGTGTGAATGCCGGTGATGGTCGCCGCCGCGGCTGGAATCGGGTCGATCGTCTGGTGCGGCATGGACGCATGGCCGCCCGACCCCGACACGGTGATCTCGAAGCGATCGGCGCTGGCCATGAGCGATCCACCCTTCGAGAAGAACATGCCGTCCGGCATGTTCGAGATGATGTGGATGGCGAACGCTCGGTCGACACCATCGAGAACACCCTCCTCGATCATGTACTTGGCTCCGTGAAAGCCCTCCTCGCCCGGCTGGAACATGAAACGGACCTTGCCGTTGAACTCGCCGGTGTTCTCGCTGAGCAAGCGAGCCGCGCTGGCCAACATGGCGACGTGCGAATCATGCCCGCACGCGTGCATCGCACCGTCGATCGACGAGCGGAAGTCCGACGGGTAGTCCTCCTGCAGCGGCAGTGCGTCCATGTCGCCGCGCAGCAAGATCGTGGGTCCTGGCTTCCCCGTGTCGAGATCGGCGACGACCGAGGTGGTCGACTCACCCTTGGTGATGTCGAGTCCGAGGCCGGTGAGCGACTCGAGGATGCGTTCCTGTGTACGGGGCAGCTGCAGCCCGAGCTCGGGATCCTGATGAATGGCGCGACGGAGTTCGATGGTCGCCGGATCGTGACCTTTCGCAGCATCGACCAATTCGGGGCCAGGAGCGTTCGTGAGCGTCGGTTCCGTCATGCGGAGAAGGTTTCCACACTTGGCTCACACCGGCTAGAACCGAGGGGTGGTTGGGGCGGGCGAATCGAATCGTGATGAACGGCGACGCCTCGTGCTCGAGGCCGCTGATGGACTCCTTCGTTCCCGATCGGTGGACTGGGGACGGCTCTTCACCTACGACGAGCTGTCGAATGAGGCCGGCATCGATCGCAAGCAGATCGCCGACGATTTCGGTTCGAAAGCTCGCATCCTCGAAGCGCTCGTCGAGTTCTACCTCGACCCCGAATCGAACGACAGCGACGACTGGCTCACGCAGTTCACCGAGCTGGCCTCGACGTTGCTCGAAGACGACGCCACCAGCTTCGTCGACGGGCTGCGAGTTCTCGGCACACTCAGCCACCAGCACGCACGACGCGATCGACGACAAACCGGCCGTCTGGCTCTGTGGTCGCTCGCTCGGGCCGATCCTCACGTGTCGTCGAAGCTCCGGTCGCTCTACGGCTACTACGCCGAGGGCTACACCCAGTTGCTCCAGATGGCCGAAGCGTGGTTCGAGAAGCGGGGCGTGCGTCCTCGCCCCGGTCTCACGACCGCCGAGTTCATCACCGGCGTCACCGCGATCACCGAAGGCCTCGGCATCCGCGCCGAGTTCGATGGCCAGGTCGTGCGAGAGGATCTTCCGGGCACGATGCTCGTGGCGTTCGCCGAGGCCTACTTCACCGATGCCGACGATCCGACCACCGACGCGATCGGGAGCCGAATCGAGGCGTGGGAACGGCGTCCGATCCGCTGATCGTGTCCGAACGCACACGGCACCGGCGCCAAAACGAACGATGCCCGTTTCGGGAGAAGCCGCCGCAATCTCCCGAAACAGGCGGGTCCAAGTGTCTTCTCTCCATGACCAACATGCATTGGTGAACTCAGGTCATCTTTGCGGGCCCCGGCCGACCCCCTAGTGTCGGCTGCGCCATGGATTTCACACCGAACCCCGATCATGAAGCGATCGTCGAGGCGGTCGATCGCGTGTGCGCCCAGTTCGACGACAACTACTGGCTCCGCTGCGACACCGAGCACGAGTTCCCCTGGGACTTCTACAACGCGATGGCCGAAGGCGGCTGGGTCGGCATCGCCATCCCCGAGGAGTACGGAGGCGGAGGGCAGGGCATCACCGAAGGCGCGCTGGTCCTGAATCGAGTCGCTGCATCGGGCGCCGGCATGAACGGCTCGACCGCTCTGCACCTCACGATGTTCGGGCTGAACCCGGTCGTGAAGTTCGGAAACGACCAGCTGAAAGAGACCTTCCTCCCCCGGGCCGCCGCCGGCGACCTGCACACCGCGTTTGGTGTGACCGAGCCCGATGCGGGCACGGACACCAGTCGCATCACCACCCGCGCCACCGAAGACGGCATGGGCGGCTGGATCATCAACGGGCGAAAGATCTGGAGCTCGAAGGCACTGGAGTCGGAGGTCTGCCT
>CALLIQ010000610.1 GCA_938008925.1 uncultured Acidimicrobiales bacterium | reverse complement strand
GGACCATCAAGGCGGTCGTGCCCGGTGGGCCGCGCCCGCTCATGGAGACGATGCTCAATCATGGCCGGTTCAAGAAGCCGACCATCATCAAGGTCACCGACCTCACCGACCTCAAGCGCGATGCGACCAAGGGTCTCCTCGAGTTCTACAACGCCGACGGCTTGGTCGTGAAGGTCAAGATCCCCGACCGCGACCGCCTCGACGAGGTGGCCAAGGACGTGGCGCGGGCATGGAAGACGCGGACCGCCGCACTTCCGGCCCAACAACAGGGCTGAGCAATCCGGCCGACTCTGCGAGTGACCGCGGCCCCGCGAATGAGCCAATCCGGTCATCCGCATGCAAGCGTTGCGCAGGGAACTGAGCACACGTTACGAACAGCTCAAGCAGGCCTCATTTTCGGCCGTTTTCAACGGTAGTGACTTCCCCCCGTTCGTTCGCAGCTGAGATGTGGGCCATTGCGGTCCACCACCTCGACGTGCCTGCGGTACTGCGCGCCCGTGATGGGACGATCCTCGAGGCAAACGATCGAGCCGTCGAGCTGCGGCACGAACTGAGCGACATCGCCGCGTCCCCGTTCGTCACGCTCGACGAGATCGACGGCTGGCGCGCCGAACCGGTCGGCCACGACGGCGAGTTCTCCTTTGTCGTCTTCGGCATCCCGCACAACCACGACGCTGCGGATGACATCCGTGATCATCTGCTTCGGCAGTTCTTCGGGGCCGACGGGGTCATGTTCGTCGTCTGCGATGCCAACGGAGCGATCATCGAGACCAACGACGAGTGGGTCACGATGCTCGGCCATGCCCGGCACGACGGCCTGAACTTCTGGGACCTGATCGAAGCCGAAGGATCGGACTCGGCGTTCGACATCGGCCGAGAACTCGCCAGGCGCCACCGCTGTCGACCGACTCTGCGGATGCGGGCGGACACCGGGTTGCTGCACGACACCGAATGGTCGCTGTCACGAGACCTCGCCAACGGCCTGCTCTTCGGCGTGGGACGTGACGTGACGGCCGAACGGCGCCTGACCGCCGAGCTCGAGAAGATGGCGTACACCGACGGCCTGACTGGCCTCGCCAATCGGGCACAGCTCATCTCCGTCATCGATGCGCACATCGACGCCGGCGAGCAACCCGCCGTGCTCTTCTGCGACCTGGACCGGTTCAAGATCGTCAACGATTCGCTCGGCCACCGGGCCGGCGACCGAGTGCTCGAGCTTCTCGCCAAGCGGTTCAACGACATCTGCGAGACCGAGTCTCGAACCGCTGACGACTTCCTCGTCGGCCGTCTCGGCGGAGACGAGTTCGTGATCGTGCTCGGCAACGCCAGCAAGGACTACGCAACCAGGGTCGCCGACAAGATGTTGGATGCGGTCTCCACTCCGTTCCTCATCTTCGGCCGGTCGGTTCGAATCGGTATGAGCGTGGGCGTTGCGTTCGCCCACGACGGCCTCGAGCACGGCGCGGAGACGCTTCTGGGCGAGGCCGACACAGCGGCCTACTACGCCAAGGACAACCGGCGCGGCAGCTACGTCATGCACGACCACGAGCTGCAAGAACAACTCGATCGTCGCTTCAACGTCGAGGCCGGCTTGATCCGAGCGCTCGAAAAGGACTCGTTCGAAGTCCACTACCAGCCGCTCATGGGTCTGCCCGACGAGAGCATCGTGGGCATCGAGGCGCTCGTACGGTGGCGAGACGACGACGACGTCCTCCACCAGCCGTCTGAGTTCATCGAGATCGCAGAGGACGCCGGCTTGGTCGGCGACATCGGCGACCGCGTGCTCCGTGCAGCGGCCGAGGCCACGCAGCGTCTGCGAGAAGGCGGAACGAACATCCGCATCTCCGTCAACGCCACCGCCGGCCAGATCTCTTCTCCGACGTTCGTCGACACGGTCGCTCGCGTCCTCGCCGACACCGGCCTCGAGCCGAAGGCGCTGACCCTCGAGCTGACCGAATCGGCCATGCTCAGCGACATGTCGAGCACCATTCCGGTGATCGAAGCGATTCGAGCCACCGGTGTCCGCATCGCCATCGACGACTTCGGAACCGGCTACTCGTCGCTCTCCTATCTTCAAGAACTCCCGATCGACATCGTGAAGATCGACCGGTCGTTCGTGCACCGCATGGCGCACGACCACGTCGCGTACAGCGTCGTCTCGGCCGTCGTCGCGCTGGCGAAGGCTCTCGAGCTCGAAGTCGTCGTCGAGGGCATCGAGCGGGCGGAGCAGGCGCTGATCGCAGCCGAGCTCGGGTGCAACGTCATGCAGGGCTTCCTCTATCACCAGCCGCTGACGATCGATCAGCTGGCCCTCGTGCTCACGAAGCCAACGGTGAAGATGCTCTGAGCCCGACCTCGGGTTCAGAACAAGCGACCCGCCTTCCGGCGGCGCCGAAAACGAAGAGAGCCACGCTCAGATCCCCGTGGGGAACCGTGCGTGGCTACTCCGTTACTCCGTGGTCACTCGTTGGTGCGTCACCCGTTGGTGCGTCACCCGTTGGCTGACGGTGTCCGGCCGTCGTCCTCCAGTGGCGCCCGTCGAGTGGCGTTCCTCGAGTGGCGTTCCTCGAACTCAGGCCCGCTGGCCGGCCTCGGCGAGCATCTTGTTCATGATGACCTCGAACAGCGAGATCAGACTCGTCTTCACCGATTCGCGGTCGCGAGCGTCACAGGTGACGAGGAGGACTTCCTCACCGACCTGGAGCGCCGAGCGCACGTCGTCGAGCGAGTGGGAACTCGCACCGTCGAATTCATTGACCGCAACGATGAAGGGGATGCCCTTCGACTCGAAGTAGTCGACGGCGTAGAAGCAGTCGGCGAGGCGACGGGAGTCGACGAGCACCACAGCACCGAGGGCGCCGGCGATGAGGTCGTCCCACATGAAGCCGAAGCGATCCTGGCCAGGCGTACCGAACAGGTAGAGCACGAGCTCGTTGTCGATCGTGATGCGACCGAAGTCCATCGCCACCGTCGTGGTGGTCTTCGTCGACACCTTCGAGGTGTCGTCGATGCCGATCGAGGCGCTCGTCATCGAGGCCTCGGTGCGAAGCGGATCGATCTCCGACACCGAGCCGACAAACGTCGTCTTGCCGACGCCGAAACCTCCGGCCACGACGAATTTCGCTGATACGGGATTGTTGGATGACATGGCTCAGAGCCTCCGGACACCGGCGATCAGCCGGGAGATGAGTTGAACGTCGTCCGAGGAGGAGCCCTCGATGGTTCGGTGGGCACGCAAGTGCCCGCTTTCGATGAGATCCCCGACAACGACCTTCACCACACCCGAGGGGATCGAGAGGTGGGCAGAGATCTCGGCAATCGAGATCGGGGCCTGGCACAGGTCGTGGACCCGCGCCGCTTCGAAGCGGAGCTGTTTGCCGAGCGTCGTCATCGACGACTGCACGAGCGTCTCGAGCTTCAGACCGTCGACCGAGGTCGTGGTCCGCCCCGCGGTCACGAGGAATGGACGAATGAAGTCGTCCTCCTCGATCACGTTGTCGTCGTTGTCCATTGACATGTGGAAACCTGCGAAAGGGTGCACGCCAGCCAATGCCGGCGAGGGCGGTCGATCAGATGCTCAGCGTGTTCTTGAGTTCGCTGATGAGATCGGGTGAGAGCACCCGGCCGGCACGCTCGGCGAAGACGGTCATCTCATAGGCAACGAATCCGATGTCGGAATCCTTGCGAGCGACCACGCCGAGCACTGATCCGTGCGCGATGTTGGCGATCAGGAGGTAGCTGCGATCCATCTCGATGACGACTCGCTGCACCGAATCCTCGGCGAAGCAGCGAGCTGCACCGAGGGTCAGGCTGGCGAGACCGGAGGTGATGGCTCCGAACTGATCAGCCGTTGCGGTCGGCAGGCCATCAGAAGCGGCCAGCTTGATGCCATCGGCCGAGACGGCGATCGCATCATCCACTCCTGCCGTCTGCGATACGAAGTTGCTTAGCAGGAACGAGAATTGCTCGGTGTCGGTCCGACTCATGATTCACCCTTTCCATAGTCATCGGTTTCAGATTCGGATTCGGCCAAGCCACGGCTGACACCGGTGCTGAAGGCCGACATGAGAGATGAGAACTGGCCGGCGTCGTCGCCGGACTGTTCGTCGGAGCTGCCGACTTCGGCAACCGCGCCGTCTTCCGGGTCGTCCTTGCGACGAGCGGGCTGCGGCGTTGACTCCTCGAGGGCAGCGCCACGCTGGCGGGAGGGAAGCCCACCGACTGCTTCGTGTGCCGAAGCGGCGGCTTGCGGAGTCCGGGTCGGAAGGCCGGTGTCGGCTGCCGCGGCGGCGGGAGCAACGGGAGGTGCCGGTGCTTCGGCGACCGGGGTCGGCTGATCGGCTGCGTCGCCGACCGGCTCTTCCTCGACTGAGTCGAAGGCGCTGGCGATTGCCTCGGCGACCAGTTCGTGGTCGTCGGCAGCATCGCTGTGATCGGCGTCGGTGTGGTGCTCGACGCTGTGGTGCTCGACGCTGTGGTCCGCACCATGATCGTCGGCACTGTGATCCTCGGTGCTCGATGGGGTCTCGACTCGGTTGACGTTGCGAACCGGGAGGGCCCCGAGATCATCGGAGTCGGTGCCGGCATCGGTGTTGTCGTCCATCGAGTCGTCGACGGACAGGCCGAGATCGGTGTCGATCGCGAGATCGTCATCGCTCGGGGCCGGCAGATCGAGCTCGGCCTCGAGAGCCAGGGCTTCCAGCTCGGTGTCGGGATCGTGGTCGACCTCCAGCGGGCTGGTTTCAGGCAACGCAGGAGTTGCGGCGATCGGGCTGAGAGCCTCGGTGCCGGAGCCAGAGACGCTTTCCTCTTCCTGGTGCAGGAGGGCGGACGGAATCTCGACCCGAGCCATGATGCCTCGGCCGGGAGCCTCGACCAGACGGACGCTGATCTCGTGGCGCTCGGCCAGGCGGCCGACCACGAAGAGGCCCAGGAACTTCGTCGGAGCCTGATCCAGCGAAGGCGGATCGGTGATGCGACGGTTGTTCTCGTCCAGGTCTGCTGGCGACATGCCAACGCCCTGGTCGAACACGGTGATGAGGTAGTTGCCCTTGTCGAACTGACCGCTCACGAGCACAGGCGTGCTCGGGTCCGAGAAGCGCACGGCGTTCTCGAGCAGCTCGGCGAGGAGGTGGGCGAGGTCGGCGACAAGCGAGCCACGCACTCGGGCGTCGGCCAGGGCGGCGATCTCGATGCGCTCGTAGCCCTCGACCTCACCAAAGGCCGCACGGACGGCGTCTTCGATGGCGACCGGGCGGGTCCACTGGCGAGGCGTCTGGGCACCGGCGAGAACCAGGAGGCTCTCAGCGTTGCGACGCATGCGGGTGACGATGTTGTCCAGCTCGAAGAGCTTACGGAGGGTGTCAGGATCCTCTTCGGCGTTCTCCAGCTTGGTGAGCAAGCCGAGGATTCGCTGCAGCAGCTGCTGGTTGCGGCGACCGAGGTTGACGAACATGTCGGCGACGTGGCGACGGCCGAGGGCCTGCTCGGTCGCCAGCTCGTATGCGGTGAGCTGCACCTCGTTGAAGGCGTCGATCAGTTCGCCGATCTCGTCCGAAGACTCCGAAACGATCGGCGTGGCCGTCGGTAGAGGATCGTCACGATCGGCGGTGCGGAGCACCTCGATGAGCTCGGGGAGTTCCTTGGTCGCAACGCTGTCCGCACGCTCGAGAAGCGATTCGAGCGGGTTGGCGATGGAGCGATAGATGACGAAGACGATGCCGGCGAGGAGGAGGAAGCCGACGAGGCCGAGGAGGGCGAACAGCGAACGAACGCTGTCGGCGTCCTGGCCCTGCTGGTCGACGTTGGCAACCAGGTCGTCGAGCGCAGCGTCGATGACCGGCGACCACTCGGCTCGGTGCTCGAGGAGAACGGGGCCGACGTCTTCAGCGGTGACGTCGATGCGGTTGGCCAACAAGCCGTTGGCCGCCAGCACCTGGAAGTCCTGCAGCTCGTTCTGCGTCGCGGACGTGAAGGTGTTGGACAGTGGCTCGAAGTCCTGGTCGGTCACCGCAACGGCGGTCACCTTGCGGAGCGCCTCGACCTCGCCGAAGCGAGAGGAAGCCTGCGCCATCGAGGAGAAGTCCTCGGGGCTGGCACCGAAGTAGCCGAGCCACGCCTCGTCCTGAGCCTCGAAGAAGGCGAACAGGTCGAACAGAGCCTCGTCACGAGCGGTGTCTTCGGGCTCGAGGAACGAGCCCTCGAGGCGGACGCTGAAGTCGCTGAGCGAGATGATGGCCGTGCGGTAGGTGTTCGCACCTTCCAGCCCGGGCTCGGTCCGAGCCTGATCGACCAGCGCGAGAGCCTCTTCGAATGTCGCCCACAGAGCGTCGCCGCCGATCGCATTCTCGGTCGGGGTCAAGATCGCCGTCGTTGCGACGTGGATCTCGTCATCGATCGCTGCGTTCGGGTTGAACACATGGTGCAGACGTTCCTCTTCGATGGCGAAGACGGCACGGCTGATGAGGCTGCGTTCGAGAGTGAAGAGCTCGGTGTCTTCCGCTCGTTCCGATCGCACCGACTGCTGACCGAAGCCCACCGCTGCCACACCGGCGACGGCGAGCAAGGGGACCAGGATCAACACCAGGAGTTTGGTTCTGATTCTCACGTTGGGCACTCCTCCAGGAGTTCGCTTCAAGAGGTGAGATCGACCGTTCGCGGGCCGAGTTGAGGTCTTTGTTGGCTTCGAGACGAAGATTTGCCGCCCTGGGGCCGTCGGAATCAGGCACAACGAGTGCTTGATGGGTGGTGTCACCCCCAGGCTCAATGAAGCGCCGTCTGAGCCGATCAGAAGAGCACGACGTTGCCGTCCGATCCTCGACCCAGGCAGACCGCTCATGACGAACCATCGCATCGATCCCATTCGACCGTCCGGAGGGCTCCGGCGCCTGCGCGCCGGTCTCCCGATCGACACGGTGATGGAGCCGTCCGTCGTCACGAACCCGAAGACCCTCGATCAGTTCGAGACCGCCATGAGCGGTGCGATCGAAGAGGGCCTCCGAGACGAACGCACCGTCCTCGCACTTCGCATCAGTGTCCGACCGCTTCCCCGGCGACCTGGAGCGAAGGGCAACGCCATCGCCCCCGAGCTCCTGCAGCGTCTGACCCAGGCGGACACCTCGGTCGTCGCCTATCAGACCGGAACCGCCGAGATCCTCGCCTTCGTCCCCGCCCTGCGTCGACGAAGCGACGGTGAAGAGATGGTGCAGCTCGTGGTCGACGCGCTGACGCCACCGCTGGAACTCGAGAGTCTGCCGCACTACCTCTCTCCCCGGATCGGAGCTGCGCTGCTCGACCGAGAGAACCCATCGACCGGTTTGCTCCTGGAGGGAACCGAGTTGGCGTTGGCCGAGACCGATGCCGGCCACCCGGGGATGATGTTCCACCCCTATCAGCGTGTCCGTCATCAGCGTCACGCCGAGATGGAGGACGATCTTCGATCCGCGATCCTCAACGCCGAGACCTCCGTGGCGTTCCAGCCGTCGGTCAATCTCGAGACGGGG
>CALLIQ010000609.1 GCA_938008925.1 uncultured Acidimicrobiales bacterium | reverse complement strand
GTGATGAACGAGCGACCGTTGCGGATCCGGTCGACCTCGAACCGAACCGGTTCACGATGCGTGCCGCCTCGGATGAAGTAGGCGTGGAGCGAGTGGATCGCGTAGGCGGGATCGACGGTGAGTTGCGCGGCTCGAAGTCCTTGCGCCACCACCTGGCCGCCGAAGAGTCGGCCCCACGGGTAGCGAGGGGCACGGCCGACGTAGGTGTCGGGACCATGCGGCTCGAGGATCATCAGGTCATTGAACGAGATGTCGCCGATGGCGAGCTGGGTGGTCGAATCGTCGTTGGTGGCGTCACTCATCGTCGGCACCGCCGTTCGTGACGGCATGAGCGCTGAGTTCGTCGAGGCTCGCCCACTCGAGCACGGCGGCATGCGTCGCCTCGAGTACGACCGGCGGGGCCATGCCCTCGTCATACGCCTCCTTCCAGCGGGCGGCGCACAGGCACCACTGGTCGCCCGGTTGGAGACCGTTGAATCCGTAGGCGGGCATCGGCGTGGACAGATCGTTGCCCTTGGCCTTCGAGAAGGCGAGGAAGTCTGCGGTGACCCGGGCGCACACGACGTGCACACCGGCGTCTTCGGCCCCGGTGTTGCAACAGCCGTCTCGATAGAACCCGGTGAGCGGGTCCGTCGAGCAACTGAGAAGGTCGGTGCCGAGCACGTTCTTGGCCATCGGACCAGTAAACAACCCAGACGAGGGGCGTCCTCACCGATGGGTCGCCAGAATGTAGCGTCGAGGCCATGTCGTCACGGGCCCGTTGGGCGAAGCGGGCCGGTCTCGCAGCGCTCGCCACCCTCGCGGCGTGCAGCGCCGGCTCGATCGCCGGCGACGTCGAGCCAGGAGCAGACGGCGCGGGGACCGAAGTGGTCGGCGACAGCTCGACCACCACGAGCGCGGATGCCCCGTCGCTCATCGAGCAACTCGACGATGCGCCGTCGACCACCTCGAACGACGGGTCGAACGGTGCCGTGTCAGACGGCGCAGACACGACCGAGCCGCAGACGGGCACGGCGAGCCCGGCGCCATCGTGCCTCGGCACACGAACACTCCCGACGACAGCGGATGGCTTCGCGGTGGCGCAGCAGACGCCCCCCGAGCTGGTCGATCGACGGCTCATCACGGCCGACACGATCTCGCCGCCGACCGGCTCTTCGTTCTCATTCGAGATCGCGGCGTTCGACGGCGAACCGCTCCAACGGTCTACCTGGAGCCCCGGGTGTCCGGTCGCCGCCGAGGACCTGCGCTACATCACGGTCTCGTTCTGGGGTTTCGACGATCGGCCCCACACGGGCGAGCTCGTGATTCACGCCGACGAAGCCGAAGAGATCGTCGACGTGTTCGCGACGCTGTTCGAGCTGCGGTTCCCGATCGAGGAGATGCGGATCGTCACGTCGGCCGATCTCGAAGCCGATCCGACCGGCGACTCGAACAACACCGGCAGCTTCGTCTGCCGAGCGGTCACCGGCGGATCGCGATTCTCCGAGCACGCGTTCGGACTGGCGATCGACGTCAACCCGTTCCACAACCCGTATGTGAAGGGCGACCTCGTGCTTCCCGAACTCGCCTCGAGCTACCTCGAGCGCGGCACGGGCCTGCCCGGCATGATCGACAGCGGTTCTCCGGTGATCGACGCCTTCGCCTCGATCGGGTGGGAGTGGGGCGGAGACTGGAACTCGTTGAAGGACTACCAGCACTTTTCGCTGAACAATCGCTGACCTAGGTTCGCCCCATGACCACGGGGATCGAATCAATGCGCACGCTGGCCGACATCGGCTCCTACTGGGCACAGGCCGCTCCGGATCGAGTGGCCTTGGTCGCCGGCGACGACCAATGGACCTTCGCAGAGGTCGAGTCCGACTCCTGCCGAGTGGCGCAAGGGCTCGCCGCCGCGGGAGTGGGCGCCGGCGACCGCATCGCCTTCCTCGACAAGAACGTCCCCGAGTACTTCCCTCATCTGTTCGGTGGAGCCAAGCTGAATGCCGTCTCCGTCGCCGTGAACTGGCGCCTCGCCCCGCCGGAGATGGAGTTCATCATCAACAACGCCGAGGCGAAGGTGTTGTTCGTCGGGCCGGAGTTTCTCGACCACATCGCAAAGATCGAGCTCACGACGGTGTCGCTGATCATCGTCATCGGCGACCCCGGATCGTCCGGCCACATCACCTACGCCGACTGGATCGCGCAGTACGAGCCCGTCGCCCCCGAGGTCGAGATCGCCGGCGGCGACACCTGCTACCAGCTCTACACCTCCGGAACGACCGGCCTGCCGAAGGGCGTGGAGATCACGAACGACAACTTCCTCACCACGATGTCGACCGGCGCCAGCGCCTGGGAGTTCCACGACGAGGCCGTGAACCTGGTGGCCATGCCGCTGTTCCACATCGCCGGCAGCGGCTGGGCGGTGGCCGGCTGGTACTGCGGGGCGCAGACGGTGCTCGCCCGCGAGGTCAATCCGATGGAGATCATCGACCTGATCCCCGCTCGTGGCATCACCCACGCCCTCCTCGTGCCGGCGGTGTTGCAGTTCATCCTCGCCGTGCCGTCTTCCGCCGAGGCTGACTTCTCCACCATGGAAGCGGTGGTCTACGGAGCATCGCCGATCACCGAAGAGGTCCTGGCGGGGTCGCTGGCGCTGTTCGGCTGTCGCTTCATGCAGGCATACGGCCTGACCGAGACCACCGGCGGCGTCGTGCAGCTCGATCCCGAAGACCACGACCCGGGCGGCGAGAAGGGCCACCTCCTTCGGGCCGCCGGCAAAGCGTGGGGCGACGTCGAGCTGCGGATCGTCGATGCGAGCTCACTCGAAGACGTCGCCGATGGCGAGGTGGGCGAGGTGTGGGTCAAGTCCGCACAGAACATGAAGGGCTACTGGAAGAACCCGGAGGCCACAGCCGCGGCGTTCACCGAGCCCGACTGGTTCCGAACCGGCGACGCTGGCTACATGAACGACGGCTATCTGTTCATCCACGACCGGGTGAAGGACATGATCGTGTCGGGCGGCGAGAACATCTATCCGGCCGAGATCGAGAACGCGCTGATGAAGCATCCGTCGATCGCCGACATCGCCGCCATCGGTGTGCCGAGCGAGAAATGGGGCGAGACGGTGAAGGCGATGGTGGTGGCGGCGCCCGACACCGAGCTCGACGCCGACGAGGTGATCGCGTTCGCCCGAGAGAACCTCGCGCACTACAAGTGCCCGACCTCGGTCGACTTCATGGAGATGCTGCCTCGAAACCCGTCCGGCAAGATCCTGAAGACCGAGCTCCGGGCGCCGTTCTGGGAAGGCCACGAGCGCCTCGTCAACTGACGCGCCCGCCGGCGCCCACTTTCCAACCGCCAGACTCCGCCACTCCCCCACCAACAAGCCCTCCCCACCACCTGTCCCACCTCAGAGACGTGACAGGTCATTCGCAACGGCTGGACAGCTCCATACGTTCGAGGGATGTCGCAACCTCCTCGGCCGAATCCTGCTGGTTGGTTTCACGTGATGAACCGCGGCGCGCGCCGGCAAGACATCTTCCTGGATAAGGACGATCGGCAGTTCTTCATCGGCCTTATGAGCGGTCTCGAGAAGCGGTTCGACACGAGGGTCATCAGCTACTGCCTCATGAGCAACCACTACCACCTCGCTGTTCGGTGCCCAGAGCCGGCGCTCTCACGAACGATGCAGTGGCTCGGGTCGAACTACACACGACGGTTCAACGCGAAGCGGCATTTCGACGGACCGATGTGCAAGTCGCGGTTCCGTTCCGTCGAGATCACCGACGACGCGCAACTCTTGGCCGTCGTTCGCTACATCCATCGAAACCCACTCGCCCTGTCCTCCGCCTTGGATCTCACCGCCTACGAATGGTCGAGCCATGGCGCATATGTCGGAGCTCGGGATCGCCCGTCGTGGCTGGAGACCAGGGTTCCCCTGTCATTCTTCGATGGAGACCGGACGAGGTTTCAGGACAGCGTCGAGACAGCGCTCGCGTTCGACGAGGTCGCGAACCGGCGACCGAAGACCCAGACCGCAGCGCCTCCGGTGTCCCGAGCACGGAAGCCACCGTCGCGCGGCGCGATTGAGCGTGCCGTCGCTGCGGCTGCCGCAGCCAGCGTCAGCGACGTTCGGCGGCGACGCGCCGGCGTCCCGAACCACCTCAACGACTGCGTGATCCTGCTGTGGGTCGAGTCCGAGAACGTCAGCGCCGACGCCGTCGCCTCCGCGTTCGACTTCGCCTCAGCAGCGAGCGCCAACCGAGCGATCGCCAGAGCCCGGACCCGAGCCACTGCAGACGCTGCGTTTCGCGCACTCATCGACCGCGCTCGTTCCGGCCTACCCGCGCTGCCAAACGACGGCTCTGGATCCGACCGCCTCCGGCCATCCGCCTAGCCCTCACCGCCGAGCGACCTGTCACTGCCTCTGAGACCGGAGCAATCCTCACACCTGTCGTGTCTCAGAGGAAGTGACAGGTGGGAGGGGCTAGGTCGTGGGGAGGGAGAGGCGGCGGGTGAGGGGGCGGGTGGTGGTCAGGTTGTCGATGAATGCCCGATCGTGGGAGATCACGATCAGGGTGCCTGCGTATCTCGTCAGCGCTTGCTCGAGCTGCTCGATCGCAGGCAGATCCAGGTGGTTGGTCGGTTCGTCGAGAACGAGCGTGTTGACCCCCGATGCTTGGAACGACGCCAGCACCGCCCTCGTCTGCTCCCCGGGCGACAGCACGTCCGTCGGCCGAGCCACATGATCGGCGAACAACCCAAACTTCGCGAGCGTCGACCGAGCCTCGCTCAGCGTCAGTCCGGTCGCATCGATGAAACTCCGCAGCAGCGGTACCGCCTCCTCTCCGTCTCCATCGCCGTGCAACTGCAACCGTCCTTGGTCGAGCTCGCCGAGCACGACCGACCGGCCCGTGCGCTGCTCCCCCGCTCGCAACGGCAAACGTCCGAACAGCGCATCGATCAGCGTCGACTTCCCAGACCCGTTCGCACCCTCGATCAGCAGCCGATCGCCGGCGTCGATCGTGAGGTCGATCGGCCCGAGTTCGAAGTCGCCGCGACCGAACCGCGCGCCCGAGAGCTGAGCCACGAGATCACCCGATCGCTCCGCCTCGCCGATGTCGAACTGCAGCTCCCACGGCCTCCACGGCTTGTCGACGACCTCGAGCCGATCGAGCGCCTTCTCCGTCCGCCTCGCCCGCGACGCCAGCTTCTCGGTGCGGTTGATTCGGAAGTCACGCTGTGCCTTGTCGTTGTCTCTCGGATTCTTGATCTCCTTCGCAACACCCGACGTCGCCCAATCCCGCTCCGTCCGAGCCCGCGCCTGAAGCGATCCTCGCTCCGTCTCATAGCGGGCGAACCGCTCCTCCGCATGCCGCCTCGCCACCTCCCGTGCCGCCAAGTAGTCAGACCACGATCCGCCATACCGGGTGATGGAGCGTTCCGCCCGCGGATCGGCATCGATCTCGAGCACCTCGGTCACCACCGCATCGAGGAATCGTCGATCGTGGGACACGATCACGGTCGGGCCGA
>CALLIQ010000608.1 GCA_938008925.1 uncultured Acidimicrobiales bacterium | reverse complement strand
AGACGGTGGAGCGGGCGGGTGGCTCGCTGTACCTGGCCGGTGCCGAGCATGTCTTCGGGGCTGACGAGGACGATGAAGATGGCGTCGTTCCCGGCGACGGCGAGAGGAATCGGTTCGTCGACCTCGACCATGCGCTCGAATGGGCAGAAGCGATCGTGTTGGACGGCGCGAACGACACCGGCGCCTTGGCCGATCTGGGCATCTCGGCCCGCCTCGCCGACCAGTTCGTGACGCTCACCTTCGACGACGGCGACCCCGTCGTCTCGATCGGTGACGAGGGCAACGCGTTGTTCATCATCGCGGAGGGCCTCTGCGTGGCCTCGCTGCCGACGCCGAGCGGCGGGCGCCGCCGCCTTCGAGAGTTCGGTGTCGGGTCGATCGTCGGTGAGATCAGCTTCTTGTCGGGGAGCGCTCGAACGGCCGATATCCACGCGAAGGGTTTCGTTCGCCTGCTGGCGATGGATCGATCGCGCTATGACCGCGTGGCCGAGACCGACCCCGACCTGATCATCGAGCTCGGCGAACGCATGTTGAGCGTCAGCGCCGACCGCGTGCAGGACCTCAGCCGCCGACTCAACCAGGAGCTCGGCTGACCGATCGATGCGGCCGGATCGATGCTGACGCCATCGACGCGGCCTCAGCGATGTTGCTCGGCGACGTTGCTCAGCGATGCTGCTCAGCGATGTTGCTCAGCGATGCTGGCCGACCGCGTCGAGCACGAGGTCGATCAGGTCGTCCCGTCGTCTCGGCGCAGGAAGCTCGGTCCGGTCGATGGCCCGGTCGTCGGTGCTGCCTCGGAACCAGATTCCCTTGGCCGCCATGTGGTCGGCGACGATGTCCGCGAGCTCGTCGCCGCACGACAACCGGAGCCAGTTCAGCGACTCGCCGAGCACCAGCCACACGGCATACCAGGCCCGCTGTTCCCGGGCGAGGGTGAGCGCTTCGTGGAGATCCGGGCCGGGGTTGCCGACGTGGTAGCGCATGGCGATCGCCGCACGTTGTGACCGCAGCGTGTGTGACGTCCACAGTTGTCCGGCCTGTTGGGCGACGTCGATCGAGCGATCGCACAGCTCATAGGCGAGCTGGGGATGACCCTGATCCGCCTCGTAGACGGCGAGTGATGAGACACACGTCGTGCGCAGCGGATTGTTGGATCCGTTGACGAAGTCGAGCGCCTTGGCGGCATGGTCCGCCGCTCGTTCGGGATCGCGCGCCAGTAGGAGCGACGCCAGGTTGGCGTGTTGCCACGCCACCTCCGGTTGTCCCAGCGCGTGGGCATGGCGGAGCCCGCGCTCGGCGTTGTCGATGGCGTCATCGCCACCCTTGAAGACGACGAACCAGTGTCGGACGCCGAAGCACAACGCCGCACCTGCGTCGGGCACACCGTCGTCGACTTCGGCGAGCGCCTTGTCGATGAGGCGCAGCGCATCTGCGGTCGCAACGGCGTTGGTGGCCGCCATCGTGTAGGCGCTCATCGGGGGATGCGGCAGGTCGAGGGAGGGGCGGCACCACTCGTTGACCTCGGTGCGGAATCGCTGGAAGCAGAAGTCCCAGATGGCCCGGAGGATGTCCTCGATTGCGTCGTCCTCTTTGAACGACGTCGCCCAGCGAATCGCCTCGCGGATGTTGTCCCACTCGGCATCGAAGGTGGCGTAGGCACGTGCGACCTCGCTCGCGTCTTCTCCCATCGAGGCGATCCCGGCGTGGATACACACGGTTCGTAGGTGTTCGACCAGCCGACCGCGGAGGATCTCCCCTTCACCGTCGGACAGGTGGCTGTTGCCGTACTGGCGAACCGTTCCCAGCAACCGATAGCGGGTGCCGTCGCCTCGATGGGCGAGTGAGACGAGGGAGTTGTCGACGAGCGTGGTGAGAAGATCGAGGACGTCGAACTCGTCGAGGTGCTCGTCGGCGCAGATCCGTTCGACGGCTCGAAGGTCGAAGTCGCCGGGGAACACCGACAACCGGTCGAGGAGGAGCTGCTCGTCCTCAGCGAGTAGCCCATAGGACCAGTCCAGCGCCCCGAGGAGCGTCTGGTGACGTCCGGCCGCGTGGCGGTCCCGGTTCTTGAGCAACCGAAAGCGATCGTCGAGACGGTCGAGGATCTCGGTGGGGGAGAGCGCCCGCAACCGCGCTGCGGCCATCTCGATCGCTAGCGGAAGCCCGTCGAGCTGCTCGCACAGTCGGACGAGATCGCCCTGGTCCCAGCGTGTGGGGTCGAGCGTCGGGTCGAGGAGACGAGCTCGCTCGACGAGGAGGGCGGCGCCGTCCGTCGAAGCATCGAGCACTCGCAGCGGCCATGTCTTCTCCGCCGCGATCGCGAGTGGCGTGCGCGAGCTCGCCAGCACGGAGATGCCGGGACAGGCCTCGAGCAGCGATGCGATCAGGTGAGCAACGTCGTCGTTGACGTGTTCGCAATTGTCGAAGACGAGGAGGGCGGTGCGGCGCTTGAGCCAATCGGTCACCGAAGCGAGTGGAGGAAGCCCGGGTTGCTCGGTCGCTCCGAGCGTTGTCGCAACCAGCTGTGCCAGCGTCGCACCGTCGGAGATCGGGGCGAGGTCGATCCACCACACGCCGTCGGGATGGTCGGCGCTCGAGCGCCCTGCGACTTCGATGCTGATCCGGGTCTTGCCGAGGCCGCCGAGTCCGACGACGGTCACCGCTCGACGAGGTTCGATCAGCTCGAGGATCGACTCGACGTCGTCTTGCCGACCGACGAACGACGTGGCTGGCGTCGGCAGGTTGCCGAGGTTTCGTCCGGACTCGAGCGGTCGGGTATCGGCCAAGTCGGGTCCGGTGACGGCGAAGAGCGACTCGGCGACCTCGAAGGACTTGAGCTCGTGTCGGCCGAGATCGGCGAAGCGGTTCGGGGCCTCGAGGCGATCGCCGACCAGTGCTCGGCACGGTTCCGACACGATGACCTGGCCGGCGTCGGCCAGGTCGCACAGACGCGCCGCGAGGTTGACGGCACTTCCGAAGTAGCGACCGTCTCGCTCGTCGGCTTGCCCGGTGTGGACACCGATGCGGGCGGTGAGGGCGATGCCGCCCCAGTCGTTGGATCGCAGCGCGGTCTGGATGTCGATGGCGCAACGAACCGCGTCGACCGCGGACGAGAATGCAGCGGCGAAGGAGTCGCCGGCGGTTCCGAACTCGTAGGCACTCCAGCGTTCGAGCGCTTCGCGCACGATCCGCTCGTGATCGGCCACGGCACGGCCCATGGCCTGCGGGTCGTCTTGCCAGAGGCGGGTCGAGTCGACGAGGTCGGTCAGAAGGAACGTGACCGTGCCTGTTGGTCGCCCTTGCGCGTGCAACACGCCCCCTCCGGTGTCGGACCCTCCGATCGTCCGCAAGCTAGCAGTGTCGACCGTTCTCCGAACGATCGAGGGCCCGGACGAGCTCGTTCTCGAATCAACCCCTCGTTCCGCAGGCGCGATCGGTTTCGTCGTGATATCTCATTGGCGATCCAACTCAACAGTTATTCGACAGGGCGGATGAAGGGGCACTTCACCATGCGACGAATTCACGCTGCGCTCATCGCAGCGCTTGCGGCGGCACTGCTCGCTGCGACCACCGGACCGGTTGCGGGAGCGGCGACGCCAGCGGCCAGCCAACAAGGCGAGGTCGTCCAACAGGTCGACGACGCCGCAGCGGTCAACGAAGCGGTCGGGCTCGTCGAACGGGCCTACAAGACCGTGCTCGGGCGCCTACCCGACGCGGAAGGACTCGACTACTGGCTCGGTCGGATGGCCGCCGGCATGAGTTACGACGACCTGCTCGCGTTCTTCCTCGGGTCGCCCGAGCGGGCCGAGAAGTATCCGGACGATCAGACCGACGGTGACTTCCTCGACCAGCTGTACGAGGACGCGTTCGGTCGAGCCCCAGACGGTGACGGCCGCGACTACTGGGTCGGCCGTCTCGAAGCGGGTCTTCCTCGGATCGAGGTGGTGAAGTTGTTCGCCGACTCGCCCGAGCAGCGGACCCAAACCGAGGCCGACGTCGCGTTCGCGATGAACATCCTCCACATCAACGACCACCACTCACACCTGCAGTCCGACTCGGCCGACATCAACGTCGGTGGAGACAGCACACGGGTCGAGCTCGGTGGCTTCTCACGAGTCATCGCGAAGATGGACGAACTCGAGGGCGGCTACGCCGACGGCACGAACGTGGCTCGCGTGCATGCGGGCGACGCGATCACCGGCACGATCTTCTTCAGCCTCTTCGACGGCGAAGCCGACGCGGCGATGATGAACCAAGCCTGTTTCGACGTCTTCGCACTCGGCAATCACGAGTTCGATTCCGGCGACGAGGGACTCAAGACGTTCCTCGACTTCCTCGACGACGACACCGATGACTGCACCACCGAGGTGCTCGCCGCCAACGTCGTGCCCCAGGTGGGAACGCCACTGGCTCCCAACTCGCCGACCGATTACATCGAGCCCTTCCACGTGATGGACTTCCCGGATGGCCAGGTCGGCTTCATCGGCATCGACATCGCCAACAAGACGCAGAACTCGTCGAGCCCGTTGGACACCACCCAGTTCCTCGACGAAGTGGAGACCACACAGCGCTACGTCGATGAGCTCACCGCAGCCGGTGTCGACAAGATCGTGCTCGTCTCGCACTACCAGTACGACAACGATCTCGAGCTCGCCTCGATGGTCAGTGGCGTCGACGTGATCGTCGGCGGTGATTCGCACACCCTGCTCGGCGACTTCGAGGACGTCGGCCTCACGAGCGGTGGCGCTTACCCGACCCCGACCACCGACAAGAACGGCGTGCCCGTCTGCGTCGTGCAGGCGTGGCAGTACTCGGCGGTCGTCGGCGAGCTGATGATCGAGTGGGATCAGTACGGTCACGTCGCCTCGTGTGGCGGCACACCGCACCTCCTCCTCGGCGACAGCTTCATGCGTCGCCCGGCCGACGGTGGAGACCGCGTCGACCTCGAAGGCGATGACCTCGCCGCCGTGCTCGCCGACATCGAGGCCAATCCGTCGCTGTCGGTCGTGATGCCCGACGCAGATGCCGAAGCCGTCCTCGAGGACTACTCCGAGGAGGCCGACGCGTTGGCTGCGGTCGCGAT
>CALLIQ010000607.1 GCA_938008925.1 uncultured Acidimicrobiales bacterium | reverse complement strand
CGAAGAGGATCAGCGCGGTCATGCGGGGCGCGGCACCTTCTTGGTCTTGACCTCGGAGCCGCCTTCGTAGGACTCGAACTCCGGCACGGTCTCCATCCACTGGCCGAGACGGCTCTTGTCGTGGAGGAGGTCGGCGATGCGAGGCTCGGAGTACTCGTACTCAGGGCTCCAGAACAGCGCTTCGAAGGGGCAGACCTCGACGCAGATCCCGCAGTACATGCAGAGGCTGTAGTCGATGTCGAACCGGTCGAGCTTGTTGACGGTTCGGGGTTTGCCACCGGCACGACGGGGCGGGGCGAGGGTCTTGTGACCTTCGATGTAGATGCACCAGTCGGGGCACTCGCGCGAGCAGAGCATGCACGAGGTGCAGTTCTCCTCGTGTAGAGCGATCACGCCGCGCGCACGGGCGGGCGGATCCTCCTTGACGTGGGGGTACTGCACCGTCTCGGCACCCTTGGTGACCGTCTTGACGATCTCTTTGAACGTGACACCGAGACCGGTGACCAAACCGGGAACGAGACCCATCAGACTTCTCCCACGCGCATGCGGCGAACAGTGTGGCCGAACATCATCAGAACGCCACCTTGAGAGCACCGGTGATGGCGATGTTGACGAGCGACAGCGGAATGAGCACCTTCCAGGCGAACTTCTGCAGCTGGTCCTCGCGGAAGCGGGGGTAGGTGAAGCGGACCCAGTAGATCACGAATGTGATCAAGAGCATCTTGGTGAACATCACGGCCGGGCCGATGACATTCATCCATGGCGAGTTCCACTCGATGCCGAGCAGGTCGGTGACGAACGGCGGAAGCGCCCAGCCGCCGAGGAACAGCACCGAGCCGAGGAAGGCGAAGATGTTCGCCGTTGCGAATTCGCCGATGAAGAACATCAGGAATCGGAAGCCGGAGTACTCCGTCATGTAGCCCGACACGAGCTCCGACTCAGCGACGGGCATGTCGAACGGGCCCTGCGTGAGCTCGGCCTGCACGGCGATCATGAAGATCAAGAAGCCGAGGCCCTGGGTGAGGATGAAGGGGTTGCCGATCGCTCCCCAGCCGAAGATCTCCTGCTGATTCTGCGCAGCGACGATCTCTTGCAGGTTGAGCGTGCCGGCCTGGATGACCACGCCGACGACGGCGAGGATCAGCGGCAACTCGTAGGCGATGAGCTGACCGGCGGCTCGAAGCCCACCGAGCAGTGAGTACTTCGATGCGCTGGCCCAGCCGGCCATCAAGATGCCGACGACCGAGATGGACGAGACGGCGAGGGCGAGGTAGACGCCGGTGTCGAGGTTGGTGAACTGCGCCTGCGGACCGAACGGGACGACCACGGCGAGCAAGAAGGTGCTCATCAGCACCACGTAGGGCGCCAGGGCGAAGACCCAACGATCGGCCTTCTCCGGGAAGATGTCTTCCTTCTGGACGTTCTTGCCGAGCTCGGCGAGCAACTGGAGCGAGCCGTAGGGGCCGGCTTCCATCGGTCCGAGACGGCTCTGCATGAACGAGACCATCTTGAAGAGATAGAGGTAGACGGTGCCGCCGGCGGGGATGAGCACCGCGACGATGGCGAAGACCATCTTGACGCTGGTGTCGGCCCACCAGGGCCAGTTGGCCCAAGGCCAATCAACTGCAAAGAGAGAGGTCAACATTTAACGGTCGATGTCTCCGAGGATGAAGTACAGGCTGGCCAAGATCGTGATCACGTCGGGCACGTAGGAGCCCTTGAGCAGCCACGGGCTGATCGACATGTTCGAGAAGCTGGCGGAACGGATCTTGACCCGGAACGGGTTGAGCCCGCCCTTCGACACGACGTAGTAGCCCATCACGCCCAGCGGGTTCTCGGTCTCGACGTAGGCCTCACCCTCGGGCACCTTGATGATGCGGGGCACCTTGGCCATGATCGGGCCGCTGGGAATCGTGTCGAGGAGCTGCTCGACGATGTTGCAGCTCTCGCGCACCTCTTGGAGACGGACCCAATAGCGAGCGAACGAGTCGCCGTCTGGGTGGGTCCAGACCTTCCAGTCGACCTTGTCGTAGGCGAGGCCGACCGGGTTGTCTCGACGGAGGTCCCAGTCGACACCGCTCGAGCGCACGTTGGCGCCGGACAGGCCGTAGCTCAGGGCGACGTCGGCAGGAATCACGCCGATGCCGCGGGTACGGGCCTGGAAGATCTCGTTGCCGACGATCAAGTCGTCCATCTGATCGCAGAACTTGCGGATCTCCTTGAGGGACCGCTTGGTCTCCTCGATCCAACCTGCCGGCAGATCGTCCTTCAGGCCGCCGATGCGGTCGAAGTTCGGGTGGAACCGACCACCGGTGGCGGCCTCGATCTGGTTGAGCACGTGCTCACGATCGCGGAAGGCGTAGAAGACGGGCGTGACCGCGCCGAGCTGCACGCCCATGTCGCCGAGGAACAGCGTGACGTTCGCAATGCGAGCGAGCTCGAACAGGATCGTGCGGATGTGCTGGGCCCGAGGCGGTGCCTCGATGTCCATCAGCTGCTCGGCAGCGAGGATGAACGGCACCTCGTTTGCGAAGCTGCCGAGCCAGTCGATGCGGTTGATGAGCGTCGTGACCTGCGGATAGGTCCGCACCTCGGCGAGCTTCTCGTAGCCGCGGTGCATGTAGCCCATGATCGGATCGGCTTCGATCACCTGCTCGCCATCGAGGCGGGCCACGATGCGAAGCGTGCCGTGGGTGGCCGGGTGCTGCGGGCCGATGTTGAGGGTCATGCCCTCGGCCTCGAGCTCGATGTTGACTCGAGCATCGGCGGCCTGGGCCGCGATGTAGGCGAGCTGGCGACGATCAGAAACAGCAGTCATCGTGAACCCTCCGGGTTCATCACAGTTCCTTCGGAACTGCCGCCATCCTCGGGATTCGTCGTTGAGGGACCACCTTCAACGGCGGGCGTTTCGCCGTCAGGCGAAAGGTCGTTAGCGACCGAAGGGAGCGGCGGCATGGGTTCGACGTCGACGATGCCGGGCCAGGGCTTCACGATGCGGGCGAGGAGCGGGAAGTCCTTGCGGAGCGGGTGGCCCTCGAAGTCGCCAGGCAGGTAGAGGTTCCGCAGGCCGGGATGGCCGGCAAAAGAGATCCCGTACATCTCGTACATCTCCCGTTCGTGCCAATCGGCACCGGGGTAGACGCCGGTCCAGGTGGCGACGGTGAGGTCGTCGTCTGGGACGTCGGCCTTGACGGTGACGCCCAGCAGCGTGGTGAGGCTGTTGACCCGAGCCAGCATCTGGAAGCGGGTGTCGCCGCCGGCGTAGCCGGTTCCGGCTTCTTCTTCCTCGCCGGCTTCGTCCTCGGCGCCATCGACGGCGCCGACGATCTTGTCGACCTCGGAGTCCATCGAGCGGCCGAAGGGCGACGGCAGCCAGTCGATCGCCGACAAGAAGTTGAAGTACCGGAAACGCTGGCGTTCACGCAGATACGCAGCCGTGTCACCCCACGATTCCGAGGTGACTCGGATGATGAGGTCCTTGCCGGGAATGAGGTGGGAATCGACCAGCGCATCGCCGAGCTCTGCGCTCATGGCCTCGAGCAGAGCCACCCTGGCCTCGTCGACGACCTCTTCGGTCTGGGGTTCCTCGGTGGTGTCGGTCATCAGTCGATCACTCCCACGGCGAGCGGGTCGGTGTTCCACTTCTCGGCCATGTCTTCGTTCTGGATGATCTCCTGCAGCAGCACGATGCCTTCGAGCAGCGCCTCGGGCCGAGGGGGACATCCGGGCACGTAAACATCGACCGGGATGATCTGATCGATGCCCTTGGTGACCGAGTAGCTGTCCCAGTACGGGCCGCCGCAGTTCGCGCACGAACCCATCGAGATCACGTACTTGGGCTCGGGCATCTGCTCGTAGAGGCGGCGAATGGCCGGGGCCATCTTGTCGGTGACCGTGCCGGAAACGCAGACGAGGTCGGCCTGGCGGGGGCTCGCGGGAAGCGGGATCACGCCGAGACGCATCACGTCATAGCGAGGCGACCCGAAGGCCGCGCCCATCTCGATCGCGCAGCAGGCGAGGCCCCACTGGTACACCCACAGCGAGTACTTGCGACTGGTGTTCAACAAGGTGGTCAGGGGCTTGGGGAGCTTCCCTGATTCAACCAGACCCATCGGGGCGCCTCACAGTGTGATCAGAACGGTGTCGGATACGGGAACGAACGAATACGAAGTCGGGTTGACGAGGTCAGA
This sequence comes from uncultured Acidimicrobiales bacterium, assembly GCA_938008925.1. GTDB lineage: Bacteria > Actinomycetota > Acidimicrobiia > Acidimicrobiales > SZUA-35 > CALEWY01. The sequence continues at coordinate 23,715 of CALLIQ010000607.1, read as the reverse complement.
CCCAGCGCAGCACACCCTTGCGCCAGGCATATGCGAGGCCGAGCACGAGGATGAAAATGAAGATGACCATCTCGACGAGACCGAACAGGCCGAGGTCTTCCAACCTCGTGGCCCACGGAAAGATGAACACGGCCTCGACGTCGAACATGACGAAGAGCAACGCGAAGATGTAGTAGCGGATCTGGCTCTGGGACCACGACGACCCAACCGGGTCGACGCCGCTCTCGTAGTTCTCGATCTTGGCGGGCGTTGGCCGGCTCGGACGGATCAGCCCAGCAAGGCCGATGAAGGTCGCCACAAGACCGAAGGCCAGGGCACCGAAGAGCGCGACAATGATGTACTCGCGGAGGAAGTCCGACACGGGTCGGGATGGTACCGCTACCGAGACCCCCAGACCAAGGTCTGCGGCAGATTTGGCGTCACTTCGATATCAAGTCGCGGACATCGGCCTCGAGCGAGCCGTACCCCGCCACCTCCATCGTTCCGTCATCGTCGATGTAGATGTAGGTCCGTTGCTGGCTCACGCCGAATCGGGCCCACAACGTGCCGTCCACATCGGGGACGTGCACGATGCCCTCGACGCCCGTTTCGACGACGAAGTCTTCCATCGGTCCGAGCTGGCCGAGACCGGGAACGCCGATGATCGTGACGTCGTCTCCCAGGTTGTTCTGCACCTCTGCGACCGCAGGGGCTTCCGCACGTCAAAACGGTCACCAGGGCGCCCAGAACCAGAGCACGACGTCGGTGCCCCGCAGCGACGCGAGGTCGAGCGTCCCACCGGTGATCGTCGCCACGTCACCGGTCAACAACGCGTCGGCGGGGCCGCCGGTTTCGATCGGGGCGGCCAGCTCTTCCGGGGCTGGCTCGGCCTGTGCTGGCTCCTGTGCACTGTCGCCGCTCACCGCATTCGTGGTGGCGGGCGCCGACTCGTCCTGTGACGACTCCTGCGCCGCCTCCTGTGGAGTGTCGCCGCTCACCGCCGGTGCTGTCGTCGCGGCCGCGTCTGGCTCGGAACCGCCACCACAGGCGACGAGCGCGAGGCTCAGCGCACACGCCGTCGCTGCGGCTCGTCGAGTCCGGGGGTCGAACACGAGGAGAACGGTAGAAGCTGAGACGTCCGCGGTGGCGTCGCCCCGGCGGAATCAGGTGGCGGGCGCCAACACGAACGCAGCCAACGGCGGGAGGTCGATGGTGAGCGCCTGGGCTCGACCGTGGGTCCCAGGGCCCGCGGCGTCGATGCTCGCGAGGTCTGCCGACGCATCACTCCCACCGAAGACGGATCGATCCGAGTCGGCCAACACCTCCCATGCTCCGCCGACTGGCACACCGATGCGGTAGCCAGGGCGGGGAACGGGCGTGTGGTTGATGATGCACAACACCGGCCGGTCGTCGGCGTCGCCAATTCGCAGCCAAGCGGTCACGGAGTTCTCGCCGTCGTCCAGGACGACCCATTCGAAGCCGTCGGGATCGAGCTCGCGCCGATGGAGTGCGGGCTCGTCGGCGTACAGGGCGTTGAGATGGGCCACCCAGCGATCGACGCCGGCGTGAGCTGGCAACTCTGCCTGCGACCACGCGACGGGGTGGTCGTGGTTCCACTCCGGACCCTGGCCGAACTCCTGGCCCATGAACAACAGCTTCTTGCCGGGGCTCAGCCACTGGTTGGCGAGCAGGACCCGAAGGTTCGCGAACTGCTGCCATTCGTCGCCCGGCATCTTCGACAGGAGCGAGCCCTTGCCGTGGGTGACCTCGTCATGGGAGAGCGGGAGTACGTAGTTCTCAGAAAACGCCCACATCCCACGGCGGGTGAGGTCGTCGTGGTGATAGCGACGATGGATCGGATCGAAGGCGAAGTACTCGAGGGTGTCGTGCATCCACCCCATGTCCCACTTGTAGTGAAACCCGAGACCACCCGCTTCGACGGGACGGGTCACGCCGGGGAACGCCGTCGACTCCTCGGCGATGGTCAACACGTCGGGGTGTGACTCGCCGATCGTCGCATTGAGCTGCTGCAAGAACGAGATCGCTTCGAGGTTTTCGCGACCGCCGAAGACGTTGGGGATCCACTCCCCCGCTTCGCGTGAGTAGTCGCGGTAGAGCATCGAGGCGACGGCATCGACCCGGATTCCGTCGATGTGATAGCGCTCGATCCACGACATCGCACTGGAGACCAGGAACGCTCGGACCTCGTGGCGTCCGTAGTTGAAGATGTAGCTCTTCCAGTCGGGGTGCCAACCCTCCTTGGGGTCGGCGTGCTCGAAGAGATGCGATCCGTCGAAGTTGGCGAGCGCGAAGTCGTCGGACGGGAAGTGCGACGGCACCCAGTCGAGGATCACGCCGAGGCCTCGCTGGTGAAGCGCGTCGACGAACTCCATCATCTCGGTCGGCAACCCGTAGCGAGCACTGGGGGCGAAGTACGACGTCGTCTGATAGCCCCACGAACCGTAGAACGGGTGCTCGGTGACCGGCATCAGCTCGACATGCGTGAAGCCACGCTCGGTGAGGTGATCGGCGAGCGGCTCGACCAGTTCGAGCCACGAAAGGCTCCGATACGCCTCGGCGTGCCGCCACGATCCGACGTGCAGCTCGTAGATCGAGATCGGCTGGTCGTGACGCTGCGTTTCCGGGCGCTTCGCCAGCCAATCGGCATCGCCCCACGAGTAGTCGAGATCGGTCACGACCGATGCGGTCGCAGGAGGGAGCTCGGCGGCATACGCGAAAGGATCGGCTCGCTCGACGTCGTAGCCGGCCTTGGTGCTGATGCGGAACTTGTAGCGATCACCGACCGATGCGGTCGGCACGATGCCGGCCCACAGTCCCGACGAACCCTGCGGTTCGAGACGATACGCATCGTTCACGTTCCAGTCGGAGAAGTCACCGACCACCCAGACACGCTCGGCTTCTGGAGCCCAGACGGCGAAGCGTCGGCCCTGATCGGCCCAGCCGTCGATTGGCTGTTGGCCGAGCAGTTCGAAGAGGCGCGAGTGGGCACCTTCGTTGAACAGCCAACGATCGTGTTCGGAAATCACTTCGGTCACCGCATTCCTGTCGGCAGATGGCATCGAGCGTCGAGTGTTCCCGCCGCCGACCATCGAACGTCGATCAACGCCCGATCAGACGTCGAGCGTGAGCCCGAAGAGCTCCTTGAACCGCTCGTTGTACGCGGCATCGTCCTCGATTGCTCCGAGCTCGACCCAGTCCTCGTCGCTGACGTTCGGACGGTTCTCGCACAACTCGGGCCCGCCCCATCCGCAGGTCCAACGAAGGCGGTACTCGTCGGTGGTGACGGCTTCGTGAATGACGTCGGCGACCTCTGAGGGCATGCCCGGGTTCTGCAGACCGGCCATGTAGAAGTTGAACAGGCGTCGGTACGCCATGTCGTAGGCCCCAGCAGCGTTCGGGGCATCGGTGTTCTTCGCCATGATCGCGGTCTTGACGATGCCGGGTTCGATGATCACCACGCGGATGCCGAACGGGGCGAGCTCTTGAGCCAGACCCTCGCTCAGACCCTCGACGGCCCACTTCGATGCGACGTAAGGAGACTGGGCGATCGCGGCGATTCGTCCGGCGACGGAGGACACGTTGACGATGGTTCCCGTGCCGCGCTCGCGCATGTGCGGGGCGACGGCCTGCACGCCACGAACGATGCCGTTGACGTTCACGTTCATGACCTCGTCGTAGACCTCGATCGGGGTCTCCTCGGCCACGCCGTTTCCGCCGATGCCGGCGTTATTGACCAAGACGTCGATCTGTCCTGCATCGGCCAGCACTTCGGCGATCGCCGAGTTCACCGAATCGGAGTCGGCGACATCGCAGACGACGGGGTGCACGGTGACACCGGCGTCGGCAGCCATGGCAGCGAGTTTCTCGCCCTTGTCGAGCGATCGCATCGTGCCGTAGACCTTCCACCCCTTTGCGGCGAGATCGACCGCCGCGGATCGACCGATCCCGGAGTTCGATCCGGTCACGACGGCAACGGTGTCAGCGTTCTGTGAGCTCATCCCTGGACAGTACCCATCCGGCGGCGCGAGCACCCGACCATCGCGAAAGAGCCCGGCCCGGCCGAGACCTGGCGATCAGAGCGCCCGACCCGACAGGACGCAGAACTCGTTGCCCTCCGGATCGGCGAGCACGACCCACGACGCGTCGCCTTGGCCGACGTCGACCCGGGTCGCCCCGAGCCCGATCAACCGCTCGACTTCGCCGTCTTGATCATCCGGTCGGAGATCGATGTGGAGCCGATTCTGCGCCGTCTTGGCCTGCTCGACGGGGAGGAACATGATCCCCGGTGTGCGATCGACCTCCGGCTGAATCTCGAAGACGACCGGCCCGTGGTCGACGACGACCCAGTCGAGTGCGTCGCACCACCAGCGCCCGAGCGCAACCGGGTCGCTCGCAGCGACGACGACCTGTTCCCAATCGAGACCCATGAAGAAACGCTAACGACGTGCGGTCAGGGTCGGGGCGCGTCAGCCAGGCCGAACATCGGCGACCACGCCCGCGTGATCGGAGGGCCACATCGTCGAGGGACCGATGCCGACGAGATCGACGCCGGCAATGCGGCTGCGGAGGTCGCAGAACACGTAGTCGATTCGGGCGCTCGGATTGCCCGCTGCGATGTGGGGACACTCCTTGCGCCAGGTCCAACCGGGGTCGTTCTCTGGCCCGGCCACGTGCCAAGCGTCTTGGAAGGCGAGGTCGTCAACGTGCGGGGCGGTCTGCAAGCCGCTGAAGCGACGGACCTCGTCGGAGTGAGGTTCTGCGTTCAGATCTCCGCACACGATCGAGGGCAACGGCTCCGAGCCAGACCGCATCGACAGCTCGTGCACCATCGATGCCACGGCGTTGAGCTGATCGACTCGCACGGCGGACCGAGCGGGGTGCGGCTCGAGGTGCGTCGTGACGAACAGAAGCGGTCCACGAGGGTGTTCGATGACCGCGGCGAGCGCCGTTCGTCCACTCGGCGGCCGATCACCGTTCGGAAGCTCGATCTCGGCGGTTTCGGTGATCGGCCATCGGCTGATGATCGCCAATCCGCAGTCGAGATCGTTCGGCCCGTCGACGAGACGAGAGCGCCACCGCTCGGGCTGGCGATTGGGGCTCCAGGCCACGTTTGCGAGTCCTGCAGCATCGGCGAGTCGATCGAACTGGCTCTCCGCGACGGTGCGCCACACCTCCTGGAGACCGATGATGTCGGCTTGCGCCTCGGCGATGGCGTGATCGATCAGCGGCTGCCTGGCCTCCCAGCCGCCGAACCGCCACCAGAGGTTCCAGCTCAGCACTCGGCAGTCGGCGTCGATCATCCCCGCCAGTCAAACACGCCGGCGGCCGCTGGTCTCCACGAGCCGTTTCGGTCGGCCCGTGTTGCGCCGCGCTCAACCCGGAGATGTCGTGTCGGCCTCCCATCGATTCACGGTGATGACGCGACACGTCGTGAGCTCGGCCGCCGCCTCGCCGAGGTGACGGGTCACGGTGAGCTCACTCGTCTGGCCCGGATCGAGGCTGCGCACCCACGCGCTCCCCTGACCGAGCCGCACCGCATCGGACTCGAACGCGATGACGACCTCGTAGGTCGCGACGTCGGCGGTGTTGTTGCGGATCGTCGCGTCGGCCAACGCGAAACCCCACTCGCCGGCCGCGCAGCGGTCGGAACCGACCACGTCGAGCTGCGGAGGCTGCGCCGGGTCGCCGGTGTAGGAACCGATGCCGTTCACCTCCGTGCGTTCACAGGCGGTGAGCAGAGACAAACCCAGGAGAGAGACGGCGACGGTGCGAAGCATGTTCATCTGTCGCACGACGGGCGGCCGGCGGTTTTCTCCAGGCCGGAATTGGGTCGTTGGACCTACGATCCGAGGGTGCGAGCGACGGTGTCACCCCAGGTGATCGAAGCGTTGACGAGGCGGTTCGGTGCGTTGGTGCCGATCGGGGCGGGAGCGTGGTCGACGGCGTTCCGGTTCTCTCGGCGCGGTGAATCACTCGTCGTTCGCGTCGGCCCTCACCACGAAGACTTCGAGATCGATGCCGAAATGGCCGCGCACGCGTCGGCTGCACTCCCGATCCCGAACGTGCTCGAGGTGGACCGTCTCGACCCGCCGCACGAGGACCTGTGGGTGTGCGTTTCGACGTACGCGCCGGGTCGGCCGCTCGAGCGTGCCGAACCGAGCGAGTGGGCGGCGCTCGTTCCCCGAGTCGCCGACATGCTCGAAGCGATGCGCGAGATCGAGCCACCCGTGGCGGCGCCGGCCCCGTCGTGGCCGGAGGTTCTGTTCGATCGCCATGACGACGACGGCCGTCTCGACGGATGGCGGGAGCACCTCGACGCCCTGCCTGACGCCGCGCGGGCCCACGCCGTTCTCGTCGAACGGCTCGCCGAGTTGTGCGAGCAGCCCGAGGTGGCGGGCGTGCGACCCACCTTGTTGCATCGCGACCTCGTCAACCGGAACGTCCACACCGTCGGGTCGACGATCACGGGCGTTTTCGACTGGGGCTGCCGGCTCTGGGGCGACCACCTCTATGACCTCGCCTGGTTCGAGCTGTGGGCACCGTGGTTCCCAGCGCTCGACGTCTCGCTGCTGCGCCGCGAGCTCGAACGGCGTTGGGGTCATCGAGCGGATCCCGTTCGCCTCGAGGCCTGCGCGGTCCACATCGCCGCCGGGCACCTGGTCTACAACGCCACGATCGGCAACCGGCCCGAGGGAGATCGGCTCCTCGCCCACATCGATGCGCTCGGAATGCTCGAGCACGAGCCGGCGATCACTGACTGACCGGCCGAGGTCAGCCGCCGACGGACAACACCTCGAACGGCGCGGCGAAGTGACCGAGCTGCGAACCGTCGCGCACGTCGAACAGCAAGACCGACGCGGTCGACTGTCCCCCCTGCGAGCCACCGCGGTCCGGTTGGCCGACCACGAGCCGATCGTCGGCGAAGTGGAAGAACGTGAATGGGAACGGGAGCTTCACCGTCCAGAGGATCTCTCCGGTGTCGACCACTCGAACTCGAATCACGTCGGTCACGATCGACGGGTCGTCCGGTGAGGCCAACACGCCGTAGGCCACAATCGTCGCGTTGATGTTGAACTTGTGATCGATCGCCGGGTCGTCGCCGTTGACCGGTCGATCGAGGTCGTCGAACAACGTGGCGATGCCGTTGGTGTCGCGTACGCCCCGGAACGTCCTCGGGCCTGCGTACTTCGTGAAGCGGAACCCGTCGGCGCTGCGGAACGACACCGACTCACCGGGTTCGGCGCCGCCCGTCTCACAGTCGACGTCCGTCAATGGAATGGCGAATTCGGCATCGTCGGAGGTCGGGAGCTGCCACTCGCTCGGCGACGCCTCGACGGCCATGACGCCTGAGCGTCCCGCCTCGTCTTCTGGCGGGTCGAAGTGGTGGATCGATCCGTCCGCCTCGCAGATGATCGTCCCGTCGAAGGTCGCGGCCGTCGAACGCAAGGCGCCGTCGCCGTCGTCGACCCACTGGAACACGTAGTCACCGTCGGACCACGCCCACCCGAGCGGGGCGACCTCGTGGCTGTGCCCTCGGCGCTCCGGCATGCCATCGACACCCCTCTCGGTGTAGGCGACGTGGACGACGCGTGCGTCGAGCGCGATCACCGTCTCGAGGTTCGCCAAGTCGGCGAACGCAACCACGTCGTCGAGGGTCGCCACCTGATCGTCGGCTGCGGAATCGGTGCTGTTGACAGCCGCGCTGGTCGAACCGGACGAGGAGTCGGCGATCGCAGGGTCGTCGAAGGTGAGCGTCGTGACCGTGATCATCGGCGTAGTGGGTTCGGAGGCCGAGTCGGCCGACACGACACCGCACGCCGACGCGGCGAAGAGAACGGCGAGCGCGACCGCCGCTCGGCACAGCACCGTCGATACGCCGTTCAGCAGATTCGCCGTTCAGCGGACGAGTTGGGGGACGATGTCGTTCGCCGCCAGCTCGATCTGACCGACCGCGTCGTCACCGAAGGGAACGAGCACGATCGAGTCGACGCCTGCGTTGATCAGCGACTGCAACCGAGCCGCGACCTGATCGGGGCTGGCCCCGACGGCGTCCCAACCGGGTGGCAGGTGCGCCGGTGGGGGCGGCAGCGTCGACAGGTCACCACAGAAGTAGCCGGTGAAGACGGTGAGCCGATGCACGTCGTTCGGCGGCGGTGTGGCCCGGTTCCGACCATCGTCGATGTGCCCACGAGCTCGCTCCACCTCTTCGGGACCCTGCCCCTCCGGGAGGATCGTCCCGTCGGCCCGCTCACCGGCGACCTCCAGCGATCGGGGTCCGGTCACACCGGCCGAGACGAGCGGTACGTCGCGCGGAGCGAACTCGAGGGTCACGTCGCTCACGTTCACGTAACGGCCGTCCGCGTCAAGCGTCTCGCCGCGCAGCAAGGTCCGAACGGCGGTGATCGTCTCGTCGAGCAGCGTGAGCGGCGAGGCCTTCGTCTTTGCGATCTGACTCATCCACGACGGCACGCCGTGGCCGATCCCGCCGTGGATGCGCCCGGGGTACATCCGCGCCAGTGCCGCCCACTCCATCGCGAGCGCGACCGGATTGCGGAAGGGAGCGGGCGCGATGCCGTGGCCGATCAGCGGCGGATCATCAAGACCGCTCGTCGCCTCGAGAATCGCGGCGCACTGGCTGATTCCTCCCGCGAACGGAAGGTCTTCGACGATCCACAACTCGTCGACCAGAGGAGCGAGGGCGACCGCATGCGCGACCTCGTGCTCGGGGGCGACGGTGCGGAGGACCATGGCACCGATCGAAGCGGACATGAGCCAACGGTAGTGCTCGTCGCTGCTCAGCGGCTGACGCGGCAGACTGTGTGGATGAAGATCGGTCCGATCGACGTCGCCACCCCCGTGGTGCTCGCCCCCATGGCGGGCGTCACCAACGCGCCGTTCCGTACCCTGTGCCGCCGCTTCGGCGGCGGGCTCTACGTCAACGAGATGGTGTCGGCCCGCGCCCTGGTCGAGGGCAACGACAAGACTCAGAAGCTGGCCAGTTTCGCTCCGGACGAATCACCTCGATCGCTGCAGCTCGCCGGTGTCGATCCTCACTACATGGGACTCGCCGTCGAGCGCCTGGTCGGTGAAGAACGGGTCGACCACATCGACATCAACTTCGGCTGCCCGGTCCGCAAGGTCACGCGCAACGGCGGCGGGGGCGCCCTTCCCTACAAGCGGAAACTCTTCGAAGCGATCGTGCGGTCGGCGGTGGAAGCCGCTCGGCCGGCCGGGGTGCCCGTCACCGTGAAGATGCGGGTCGGCATCGATGATCACCACCTGACCTACCTCGACGCCGGCCGCATCGCCGCCGATTCCGGCGCAGCCGCCATCGCCCTACACGGACGAACCGTCGCCCAGCTCTACTCCGGCCACGCCGATTGGTCGACCATCGCCAAGCTCCGCGAGGCCGTTCCCGCCGAGATCCCCGTTCTCGGCAACGGCGACATCTGGGAGGCCGCCGATGCCATCGAGATGATGCGTCAGACCGGTTGCGACGGCGTCGTCATCGGGCGCGGCTGTCTCGGACGGCCCTGGCTCTTCGGTGAGCTGGCTGCCGCGATGGCGGGTGAACCCGTGCCGCCCGCGCTGTCGACGGACGAGGTGAAGCCGATCATGGTGGAGCACGCCACCGCGCTGCTCGACTGGTTCGGCGACCGCAAGGGGATCCGCGAGTTCCGCAAGCACACCGCCTGGTATCTCAAGGGTTATCCGGTGGGCGGCGAGATGCGGGGCAAGCTCGGCCGGATCGAAAGCCTCGACGAGCTCGAGACCCTGCTGTCGATGATCCCCGACGCGCCGTTGCCGCCGGAGAATCGCCGGGTTGCCCGGGGCCACACACGGGGCCCGCAAGTGGTGGCGCTCCCCGAGAACTGGCTCGGCGACCCCGACGACGATGCGATGGCGAACCCCGAGGGTGATTCGGCCGTCTCGGGTGGCTGAGCGCCCCGCGTTCCACTCGATCCGAACAGCGCTCCAACTCGACGATCGGCCGCTGGCTCGTCTCGTTCTGCTCTACGTGGGCCTCGCCGTCTTTGGATTCAGCCTCGCCCTCATCGTGGCCGCGGAGCTCGGCAACGCACCGTGGGACGTCTTTCACCAAGGGGTGAGCGGCCTGATCGGTGTGTCGATCGGTGCGGTCGTCATCATGACGAGCGCCGTGGTGCTCCTCGGCTGGATCCCGCTGCGAGAACGGCTCGGAATCGGCACGATCTCGAACGCCGTCGTGGTCGGGCTCGCACTCGACGCATCGCTCGCCGTGTTGCCGGAGCTCACGGGTTGGCCGGTGCGGATCGGCGCCCTCATCGTCGGCGTGGTGTTGAACGGCGCCGCGACGGGCATGTACGTGGGTGCCGGACTCGGGCCCGGTCCCCGCGACGGGCTGATGACAGGGCTCGCCAAGCGCGGCTGGTCCATCCGTCTCGTTCGAACGGGGATCGAAATCGTCGTCCTCGTGGCTGGCATCGCCCTTGGCGGGACATTTGGCATCGGCACGATCGTCTTCGCCGCCGCGATCGGGCCGCTGGCGCAGGTGTTCATCCCGTTCTTCACGCTCGAGTCAACGGGCGTACCGGACACTCCATCGAACGCTTGAGCCGAGTCGGTTTCGGCCGATACAGATGGGGTGACTGACGTTCAGGAACGACCCATCTTCACGGTCGTGCTCGGGATCGCCGATCCGCACCAGGCATCGATCATGCGTCGCGAGATCGATCGTCACCCGCGCTTCGACGTGATCCGCGACGCGCCGAACGCCGTGTTGACCCTGGACTCGGCGGCGACGTTGCAGCCAGACCTCGTGATCTTGTCCGACCTCTCCCCCGGCGTGCAGGGACGCGAGATTCTCGGCGATCTCGAAAGCGACGTGCCGAGGGCGAACGTCATCATCACGATCGCCGGCGATCCGGCCGTCGTCGCAGACGCGGCCAACGTGACCCATGCCGTCCACGACCACGATCCGGCGGCCATGCGAACGGCGCTCGATTCGACCGCCGAGGCGCTGGACCATCCTGCTGAGCAGACCGAACGTCGCGTGCAGCGCGATCGCCGTCTACTCCAGGACTGGACGCAGGTGTTCTCGGAACGTCGGGTGACCGTGCGCCGGGCGAGCGACCTCGAGCCGGGCCGCATCGACCTGCCCTACATCAACTGAGGGCTTCGGCAGCCTGACGCAGGATGTCGCCGCCGAGACCCGGCAACACACCGAACAACACCGTGATGACCACCGTTGCCACGAGCACGGCGAGCGCCGCAGTGGGCACCGGGGCGACCTCGCGATCGACGGCGACCGGGGGTGCGTCGACGGCAACCGCTCCAGCCGCTGCCTCGGCGCCATCGCCAGCCTCGGCCGCAGTCGCTGCGTCGCCGTCGGTGAGGTCGATGGCTTCGTGGTCATCGTCGTGGCCGTCGCCGTCGAGGAAGATGGCGACGACGAGCCGCAGGTAGAGGTAGGCGCTGACAGCAGCGGTGAGCATCGCCACCGCGGCCAAGACGTACGCACCGGAGCCAGCCGCAGCGGCGATCACTCGGAACTTCGAGAAGAAGCCGGACGTGAAGGGGATCCCGGCCTGAGCGAAGGCGAGGACAGCGAGACAACCGGCGATCACCGGCTGACGCTGTGCGAGACCCTTGTAGTCGTCAAGCGAGTGGTGACCGTCTCCGGTCCGACCGAGCACGGTGATCGCCGTAAACGTGCCGATCACCATGACCGAGTAGGCGAAGAAGTAGAAGAGCAGCGCCTGCGCACCGACGATGGAGTCGTCGAGTTCAACACCGCCGGCCACGAAGAGCGCAACCAACATGAAGCCGGCATGGGCGATCGACGAGTAGGCCATCATGCGCTTGACGTTGGTCTGGACGACGGCCAGGAACGACCCGACCACCAGCGTGAGCACGGCCATGGCGGCCACCATGATCCGCCAGTCACCGCTGATGCCGTCGAGACCGACGACGAAGACCCTGACCATGCCGGCGAAGCCGGCGACCTTCACCGCTGACGCCATGAAGGCGACCACGGGCGACGGTGAACCCTCGTAGACGTCGGGGGTCCAGACGTGGAACGGGGCGGCCGACACCTTGAAGCCGAAGCCGACCAACAGCAGCGCAGCGCCGACGAGGAGCATCGAGGCGTCCTGGTTCGGGATGAGGCCTGCTTCGTTCGGAGTCGAGAGCGACCCGGCGATGTCGCTGATGCGAGTGCTACCCGTCGCGCCGTACACGAGGGCGATGCCGTAGAGGAAGAAAGCGGACGAGAGAGCGCCGAGGATGAAGTACTTGAAACCGGCTTCCTGCGAGTCGGACCGACGCAAGTGGAGGGCGGCCAGCACGTAGACGGCGATCGACAAGATCTCGAGGCCGAGGAAGGTGACGATGAGGTCTTCGGCCGATGCGAGCATCACGCCACCGCTGGCGGACAGCAGCAACAGGACGTACCACTCGGGGCCGGCGAAACCCTCACGCTCGAGGTAGCCGTGGAAGACCAGGGCAACGAGCACGACGGCGAGACAGATGATGCCGGTGATGAACAGTGTGAAGTGATCGACGATCAGGGCGTCGTTCACGATGGTCATCGGACCGGTGCGATCACCAAGCAGCGCCTGGTAGACGGTGCCGATCGGATTCTGGGCGTTGGCGACGGCAGCGTCGCTCGGCACCGAGACCCGGCTCCACATCCCCGGGAGGAAAGCGGCGGCGGCGACACCGGCGACGGCGGTGTAGATCGCGGGGAACGCGTTGTTGCGAGTCGACGGGGCGAGCGACGTGATCGTCACCAACAGCACGGCGCCGATCGACAAGATCATGATCGGCCACAGCATCGACCACTCGACCGACTGCTGCGGAACGCCTTGGGCTTCGATCTGTGCGAGCAGGCTCATCATCAGCCCTCTCCCTCTTCTTCGCTGTGATCGTCGCCCTCGGAGTGGTCGCCGTCTTCAGAGTGATCGTCTTCGGAGTGATCCTCCTCGGCGGCCTCTGCTTCTTCGAGGGTGTGGGTGAGATCCTCAGCCGTGGCTGGCTCGTCCGGGAACTGCTCTGGGCCCGGCTCGGTGAAGCCGTCGACGTTGAATTCGATGTGGGCGACCAAACGCTCGACCGCGGGCTCCATCCGCTCGAGGACAGGCTTGGGATAGACGCCCATGAACACGATGAGGAACAACAGCGGCAGGATCGCCAACCCCTCGGAAAGGCGCAGTTCCGGCATGTCGGCGTTGTCGCCCTCGGCGGGGCCGTGGAACACCCGCTGGTAGGCCCAGAGGAGATAGAGGGCAGCGAGGATGACGCCCGAGACGGCGACGACGGTCCACCAGCGTGCGCCCTGGAAGCCGCCGATGAGGATCAGGAACTCGCCGACGAAGCCGTTGAGACCGGGCAAGCCGATGCTCGAGAGCATGATCAGTGTGAAGGCGGCGGCGAAGACGGGGGCCGACTTCTGAAGGCCGCCGAGCGCTGCGATCTCACGGGTGTGGCGACGTTCGTAGATCCAACCGACCATGATGAACAACGCACCGGTGGACACACCGTGGTTGACCATCTGCAAGATGGCGCCCTGGATGCCCTGCGTGTTGAGCACGAACAGCCCGAGCACGATGAAGCCGAGGTGAGCGACCGAGCTGTAGGCGACCAGCCGCTTGAGGTCACGCTGCATGGTCGCGACGGCTGCGCCGTAGACGATGCCGATCACGCCGAGGGTGAGGAAGATCCAGGCGAGGTCGTGGGCTGCGTTCGGGAAGAGGTAGATGCCGAAGCGGAGGTAGCCGTACGTACCGAGCTTGAGCATGACGCCGGCGAGGATCACCGAGCCGGCCGTCGGCGCCTCGGTGTGAGCGTCTGGCAGCCAGGTGTGCAGAGGGAACAGCGGGACCTTCACCGCGAAGGCGAGGGCGAAGCTCAAGAAGACCAGCACCTCGGCGGTGTCGCCGAGCGCCTGGGCCTCTGCCAGCTGCACCACGTCGAAGGTGAGGCCGCCGGTGGCGTCGCGTGACAAGAAGGCGACCGACACGATGCCGACGAGCATCAGCGCCGAACCGGCCATCGTGTAGAGGAAGAACTTCAGCGCGGCGTAGATCCGTCGACCGTGGCCCCAGCCGCCGATCAGGAAGTACATCGGCACGAGGACGATCTCGAAGAACAGGAAGAACAGCAGCAGGTCGAGCGCCATGAAGACGCCCATCGAGCCGGTCATCAGGAGCATCAGCCAGAAGTAATACGGCTTGTGATCGTGGTGGGGTTCGGTGGCCAGGATGGCGATCGGGAACAAGATGCCGCTCAGCACGACGAGGAACAGCGAGATCCCGTCGACGGCGAGGAACCAGCTGAGGCCGAGGTCGCCAGACCACTCCTGGCGGGTGACGAATTGCAGCCCGGCGTCGGTGGCGTCGAAGTTCCACATCATCCACACCGACAACGCGGCGGTGATGGAGGAGCCGACCAGCGCCGTGAGCTTCAGCTCGGCGAGTCGGTTCTTGGGGATCAGCAGCAACACCAGAGCGGTGAACAGCGGGACGGCGATCATCGCCGGCAAGATCGGCACGTTTGCCGATGCGGCAGCTTCGACGGCGAACGTCACGACGGCACCTCGATCCAGAACTTGAGGAGCAGCCACAGCCCGACGACGGCGACGCCGAGGGTGATGCCGAGGGCGTACTGACGGGCGAAGCCGGTCTGTGTGCGACGCAGCGAGGTACCCACGCCGTTGACCATCGTGGCGACACCGTTGACGGCTCCGTCGACGAAGGTCTTGTCGAACCAGGCAGCAACGTCGAACGACGCCCGGCCGGGACCGCCCATGAAGCGGGCGAGTGCGTGGTCGTAGTGAACCGCAGCGCCGAGAGCCGGGTTCTCGATGGCCTTCGGATCGGCCTTGCCCCGGAGATAGACAGCGAACGCTGCAGCGATGGCCACGACGCCGACGGCGATAGCGATGATGGCCAACACGATCTTGGTGTTGGTGGAGACGCTCGGGTGTGCCTCATTGAGGAACAGCGACGGCTCGATCCAATGGGCCAGGAAGTGCAGGTCCTTGGTGAACGGCAGGTTGAGCCCACCACCGACGGCGGCGAGCCCGGCGAGAGCGACCAGTGGCAGCGTCATCGTCCACGGCGACTCGTGCGGGTGGTACTCCTGTCGCTCCCGGTACGACGCGGGCATGGCGTCGGCGAACTCGTCAATGTCGGGAGCCGGGGTGAGGGCGGTGACGTGGGTCGGCGCGCTCGGAGCGTTGGCGACGTTGGCCTGGGCGACGCCAATGCGTTCACGGGCTGCCACGAGCGCTGCTTCGGCGTCGGCGACACCGGTCTCAGCCTCGGCGAGTCCCGCGTTGGCCTTGTCGATCGCGGCCTCGGCCTTCGGCACGGCCTTTTCGGCCTTCTCGAAGGCCTTCACGATCTTGGCGTGACCATCGGCCGCCTCGTCCGATGCGGCGAGCGCGTCGGTGGCCTCGGACAGGCCGGTGGTGGCCTTGGTCATCGCCTCGGTTCGCTTGGCGACGTCGGCCGTGGCCTTCTCGATCGCTTCGTTCGCCTTGACGAGGTCGGCCTCAGCTGCCTCGACGTCGGCTTCGGCAGCGGTGACGCCGCCGGCGAACGCGGCCTGGATCTCGTCGGTGTGGGCATCGAAGAAGCGGATGCGGCCGAAGAACGTGAGGATGACCTGGCGGGTCATGTAGAACGCGGTCAGCAGGGCAGTGACGAGACCGATGGCCCAGAGGATCGGGTTGGCGTCGTAGGCGTAGAGAAGGATCTCGTCCTTCGACCAGAACCCGGAGAATGGCGGGACGCCAGCGATGGCGAGCCAGCCGATGATGAACGTGCCCGCGGTGATGGGCATGAGCTTGGTGAGCCCACCCATCCGTCGCATGTCTTGCTCGTCGTGAAGCCCGTGGATGACCGAGCCCGAGCCGAGGAACAACAGCGCCTTGAAGAAGGCGTGGGTGATCATGTGGAAGATCGCCGGCACGTAGCCACCGACGCCGACGGCGAGGAACAGATAGCCGAGCTGCGAGACGGTGGAGTAGGCGAGGACCTTCTTGATGTCGGTCTGGACCAGAGCGGCGAGCGCAGCCACGAGCGCGGTGATCGCGCCGATCCAGGCGATCAGGTCGGTGGCCCACGGATCGGCAGCGGCGAGCACCGGGTTGAGGCGGGTGAGCAGGTAGACGCCCGAGGTCACCATGGTCGCGGCGTGGATGAGCGCCGAGACGGGGGTCGGGCCCGCCATGGCGTCTGGCAGCCACACGAACAACGGGATCTGCGCGGACTTGCCGGCGGCGGCCAACATGAACAGCAGGACGGCGGCGGTGGCGACGCCGGCGGAGAGGTTGCCCGCCTGGGTCTCGGTGATGATGTCGGCGTAGCGGATCGACCCGATCGCGTTGAAGATCAGGAACATGCCGAGCATGTAGCCGAAGTCGCCGATTCGGTTCGTGACGAAGGCCTTCTTGCCGGCCGAGGCGTTGGCTTCCTCGTCGAACCAGAAGCTGATCAGGAAGTACGAGCAAGCGCCGACGCCCTCCCAGCCGAGGAAGGTCATCAACAAGTTGTCGCCGAGCACCAGCACGAGCATCGATGCGGCGAAGAGGTTGAGATAGAGGAAGAACTTCGAGAAGTTCTTGTCTCCGTGCATGTACCCGATCGAGTACAGGTGGATCAGCGTGCCGACGCCCGTGATGAACAGGCACATCGTGATCGACAACGGATCGGCGAAAAAGCCGACGTCGACGCTGAAGGTGCCCGATGGGACCCAGGTGAAGATGGTCTGGAGGAAGAAGCGATCGGCCTCTTCTTCGGCGACGAGCCCTGCGAACACCGCGACGGTGGCGAGAAAGCTGCCGCCCATCATCGCCGTCGCCAGCCAGCCGGCCAGCGGCTCACCGAGGCGACGGCCTCCGATGACGAGGAGGAAGAAGCCCAGCAGTGGAAGGGCAGGGATCAGCCATGTGGCCTCGAGCATTGCGGTCAGCCCCCCAGCTCAGCGAGATCGTCAGCTGTCGCGGAGGGTCGACGGCGCAACACGGCGACGACGATCGACAGCCCGACAACGACTTCTGCCGCGGCGACGACGAGCACGAAGAACACGGCGGTCTGACCGCTGAGATCCTGGAGTGCGGTCGAGAAGGCCACGAAGCTGATGTTGACGGCGTTGAGCATGAGCTCGACACACATGAACATCACGAGCGGGTTGCGTCGGACGAGCAGCCCGACCGCGCCGATGGAGAACAGCGCTGCGCTGAGGATGAGATACCAGGACTCGGTGACGATCATGACGCCGCCGATCCGGGTTCGTCGACGGCGAGGTCTTCCGCACCGCGATTGCGGACGAGCACGACGGCGCCGACGGTGGCGATCGTGAGCAGGAGGCCGGTTGCTTCGAACGCGAGCACGTTGCGCGTGAGCAGGTCACGACCGAGCTGGGTGACGTTCGGTTCGTCGGTGAGCGGCACGACTTGGCCCTGCCGGCCGGTGATCGCGGCGCGGCCGGCTTCGGGGGCGGTGTCGGTGTCGGGACCGGAGAGGAACAGGCCGCCGAGCAGCACGACGAACAGCGCGACGCCCGCCACGACGGCGGTGGAGCGCTGGCCGGGCAACGTCTCTTCTTCGATCGCTTCGATGCGGTCGACGCCCAGCAACATGATGACGAACAAGAACAGCACCACGATCGCGCCGCCGTAGACCACGATCTGCACGAGGGCGAGGAAGTGGGCTCGTTCGATGACGAACAACACGGCGACACCGAAGAACGATGCGATCAATGACAGGGCGTTGTGGACCGGGTTCGGCAGGAGAATCACGCCGAGGGCGCCGCCCAGCACGATGACCGCGCTGATGAGAAAGACGATCGCGTCAGCCATCAGTGGTGGCCTCCGTGGTCATCGTGGTCGTCGGCCGCCGGCTCAGGGATCGGCTCGGGATCCTCGAAGGCCTGACCCTTCTCGGGCTCACGCACGCCGTAACCGAGCTCGCCAGACCACGCGACCTTGTTCTCGAACGACGCGCGGCCGGCCGGAGCGGTGGCCCGCATCCAACCGGAGGTGTTCTGGTCTTCACCCGGCCGCCAGTCTTCCCATGGAAGATTCTGGGGCTTGCCATCGTCGTCGACGAGCAACTCGTTTTTGGTGTAGATCGCGTCGCTGCGGTTGGTGAAGCTGAACTCGAAGAGCTTCGTTTCGGTGATGGCCTCGGTCGGGCATGCCTCGACACAGAGGTCGCAGTGGATGCACCGGAGGTAGTTGATCTCGTACACGAACCCGAAGCGCTCGCCGGGAGACTTCGGATCGTCGGGCTCGTTCTCGGCGCCACGGACGTAGATGCACTTGGCGGGGCAGACACCCGCGCACAGCTCGCAGCCGATGCACTTCTCCATGCCGTCTTCGTAGCGGTTCAGGACATGGCGACCGTGTGCCCGCTCGGGCTTCGGAGCCTTCTGATCGCGGGCATCGATCGTGCCGTCCTTACCGGTCTTGCCGGCTCGGTATTCCTTCGTGGTGACGCCCTCGCCCCACTTCTTGAACGTGACGGCAAAGCCCTCGAGGTACCCCATCAGTGGCCTCCCATGCCGTGGTCGACCGCGTGGGCCGCGTCGGTGTTGACAGCGTCCATCTCGGCGAGGTCGGGGTTGGCGACCGCCGTGAGACCGGCCTCCGCGAGGCGATCCTCGCGAGCGTTGTCGATCGCCTTGCGCAACAAGACGTAGCCGAGGCCACCGATCAAGAAGCCGATGACGAGCACGGCGATCGTGTCAGCGGTGGTGTTGTCGTCGAAGATGCCGATGTTGCCGTCTTGGGCGACCCGGATGGCGCCGAGGACGATGAGCCAACCCAACGAGATCGGGATGAGCACCTTCCAACCGAGGTCCATCAGCTGGTCGTAGCGGAGTCGGGGAAGCGTCGCCCGGAACCACACGAAGATGAAGAGGAACACCAGCAGCTTGGCGAAGAAGAGGATGAATCCGATGTACCAGGCCGACGGGAAGTCGATGAGCGGCAGGTCGAACAGCGGAGCCGGGCCACCGAAGAACAGCGTGACGATGATGGCGCCCATCGTGACCGTGTTCATGAATTCGGCGAGGAAGAACAGAGCGAAGCGAATCGAGGAGTACTCGGTGTGGAAACCGCCGACCAGCTCCTGCTCGGCCTCGACGAGGTCGAACGGGGGGCGGTTCAGCTCGGCGGTGCCGGCGATGAGGAAGACGATGAAGGGGATGAAGCCCGTGGCGACCAGGTTGAGTCGGCTGAGGTCGCCGGCCTGAGCGGTGACGATGCCATTGGTGCTGAGCGTGCCGGTCACGAGGATGACCGCGGCGAGCGAGAGGCCGAGAGCCGCTTCGTACGAGATCGCCTGCGCCGTCGCACGCACCGAGCCGAGCAGCGGGTACTTCGAACCCGACGACCAGCCGGCGAGCATGATGCCGTAGATGCCGAGCGAGCTCATGGCCAGGAAGAACAAGATGCCGACGGGCAGGTCGGCCGCTTGCCACAGGAACTCGCGGCCGAAGATGGTGCTGGTTCCCGACTGGGACCCGTCGGCGGTGTCGCTGACGTCGAATGCGCCGGCGATCGGGACGAGAGTGAACGTGAGGAACGCCGGAATCAGCGACAGGTACGGGGCCAGCTGAAAGACGAACCGATCGGACCGGGTCGGGATGAGGTCCTCTTTGAAGAAGAGCTTGATGCCGTCGGCCAGGGTCTGCAGCAGACCGAAGGGGCCGGCGACGTTCGGGCCGATGCGGTTCTGGAGG
This sequence comes from uncultured Acidimicrobiales bacterium, assembly GCA_938008925.1. Classification (GTDB taxonomy): domain Bacteria; phylum Actinomycetota; class Acidimicrobiia; order Acidimicrobiales; family SZUA-35; genus CALEWY01. Next base: position 3,984 of record CALLIQ010000607.1, on the reverse strand, counting down.
CGCGACACGACCTTGCGCTCGAACCACACCATCAACATGGTGGCGACCAGGCACAGCGTGAACGAGATCACGACCATGACGATCACCATGATCACGTCGCCGAAGTCGACGCCGTCTGCGAGGAAGGGATGACCCATCGGAGCGTCCCCGCTATCCGGCCGACACGCGCACGTCGATCACAGGCTGATCAGCGGCGAGCAGTCGGCCGGCATCGAAGCCGGGAAGCAGGTAGGGAATGCGTGCTGCCCCTCGGGGCAGGCCGGCATCGTGGCGGACCGCGAGCGTCGCGCTCGCTGCCTCGCTGGCCACGGTGACCTCCGCGCCATCGGCGACGCCGAGCGCTTCGAAATCGTGGGTCGACAAGCTGAGCTCAGCAGGCGCTGGAAGATGCGCCAACGACACGGATTGCTGCACCATCGTCCCGAGATCCCACAGTTTGCGATCGACCACCAGCCGGAGACCGTAGCCGTCGCGGGGCGGGACCGCGACGGTCGATGCCGACCCGATGTCGGCGAGGGCGACGCCTGCGTCGCTCTGGGTCGGGAGAACGGGTCCGTCGCCGGCCGAATCGAGGTCGGCCCAGTCGACATCGGTGAAGGAAGGCACCGTCGCCGACAGCTCCGTGCGCAGTTCGTCGATGGTGGCGAATCCGAGGTCGTGGCCGATGGCGGCGCCGAGCTCGGCGGCGATCATCCAGTCGGCGCGAGCCTGGCCGGGAGGCGTCACTTTGGCCCGCAGTGGGCTGAGTCGACGCTCGAGATTCAAGAAGCTGCCGTCGACCTCGCCGAAGCCGGCGGCCGGGAGCACGAGATCGGCGCGGCTCGACGACTGGTTGAGGAAGGTGTCGATCGCGATGACGTTCTCGACGTGATCGAAGGCGGCGTCGACGATGCTGCGATCGGGGAAATCGGCGAGTGGGTCGGCGCCGAGAAGAACGAGCGTGTCGATCTCGTCGTTCGCACAGGCCTGGAGCATCTCGTGGGTCTCGAGCCCCGAGCTCGGTGTGAGACCGAGTTCGATCGCTCCGTGCACGTTGCCGCGGCGAAGCGCAGGCAAGAATCGAGCCTCGGGTGCCATCCGGGCCAGAGCGCTGGCCGCTGCGGTGACGAAGCTCTCATTCTCGGCCAGGTTCTGGCGGCCGAACACGATGGTGACCGGGCGGCCCGAGTTGATGAGTTCGGCTGCTGCCGCGAGGGACGCCGCATCGACTCCACCGACCTCGGCGCCGGTCTGGCCATCGGCGAGCGCCGTGGCGACTTCGGCGACCGAACCGGGAAGTGGGTGGAGCGAGACGGCGGCCTGACGGTTGAGGCCCGTTGCCCCGGGCGTCATCTCGATGATCGCGGCGCCGTCTTCGATGGCTGCGTGACGCAGCCGCAGGTACAGCGTCGGCAGTTCTTCCTTCGGATCTGCGCTGAGCAGGACGACGACACCACCGGGCGCTGCGGCCTCGGCGATCGTGGCGCGAGGCAGGCCTTGGATGATGTCGGCGTCGATGCCATCACCGAGCTGAGCGTCGATGTTGGCGACCCCGGCTGCATCGAGGAGACGACGCCAGGCGAACTGACCTTCGATCGGGAGGCGAGCGCCACCGATCACACCGATGCGCGATGGCTCGACGGACAGCGCCTCGGAGGCGAAGGACGACGCATCGCTCCAGCGAGCGACGTTGAACTCGCCGCTCTCGTTGCGGACGAGCGGATCGAGCACACGGCCGTCGGAGTTGGCCGACTCGTACGCGAAGCGATCCTTGTCGCTGAGCCAGGACCAGTTGACGGCGTCTGAGTCGACACCGAGCACGCGAACCATGGAGTCCCGGGACGACTGCACCACGACGCGAGCGCCGGTGGAGTCGACCGTCGCCGTGCTCTCGACCTCCGCGAGGTCCCACGGACGGGCCTTGAAGCGGTACGGCTCGGCGGTGAGCGCACCGACGGGGCAGATCTGCACGGTGTTACCGCTGAAGTACGAGGAGAACGGCTCGTCGGGGAAGGTGTTGACCTGGGTCTCGTTGCCGCGATCGATGAAGTGGATCAGCGGATCGCCAGCGACGTCGGAGGCGAAGCGGGTGCATCGATCGCACAGAATGCAGCGCTCGCGGTCGAGGTAGACCAGATCGCTGATCGGGATCGGCTTTTCGTAGTGACGCTTCTCTTCGATGAAGCGGCTCTCGCCGGGGCCGTAGGCGACGGTCTGATCTTGCAGGGGGCATTCGCCGCCCTTGTCGCAGACCGGGCAGTCGAGCGGGTGGTTGACGAGCAGCAACTCGAGAATGCCCTCTTGGGCCCGCTGGGTGCGCTCGCTCTCGGTGTCGACGCTCATCCCCTCGGACACCTGGATCATGCACGACGGTTGCAGACCCGGGCCACGGCCCGAATCGACGTCGACGAGACACATGCGGCACATGCCGACGGGCTTCATGCGCGGGTGGTAGCAGAAGCGTGGGATGTAGGTACCGCTGCGTTCGGCGGCGTCGATGACGAGTTCGCCTGGCTGGCACTCGACCTCGCGGCCGTTGATGGTGATCGTGATCACGGGAGGCTTCTCGCTCGCTTCGTTCGTCGTCATTGCGCGGCCACGCCCTTGAGCTCGACCGGAACGGCTCCGACAGAGGACCCGGCGAGGTCTTCGTCGGTGACCTCTCGCACTCGGGATGCGAACTCTTCGGGGAAGAGGGTCAGGGCCGAGTGGACCGGGGCAAAGGCCGACGGTCCGACGAAGCAGATGGTGGTCATCTGATAGGGGAAGCGCTGCGATTCGAGACCGAGGCGCTCGGACGAGGCGTGCGGGAAATCGCCGGGGCAGATGGTCTCACCGACCTCGAGCAGCATCTGCAGGTCGCGGGTGGTGCCGTGACCATCGACGATGCGGCTCATGATCCGCTCGAGCCACGTACCACCTTCGCGACACGGCACGCACTTGCCACACGATTCGTGGGCATAGAAGCGGGTGAGGCTGTGAGCGGCGCGCGGGATGTCGGTGGTGTCGTCCATCACCATGATGGCGCCCGAACCGAGCATCGAGCCGGCAGGGCCGACCTCGCTCGCCTCGAACGGGAGATCGAGTTGATCGGGAAGGAACCACGGGGCGGAACCGCCGCCGGGCACGAACGCCTTGAGTGTGCGGCCCTCTCGCATGCCTCCGCAGTACTCGTCGTCGAACAGCAGCTGACGGAAGGTGGTGTGACCATTGATGATCTCGTAGACGCCGGGCCGCTTCACGTGCCCGGAGACCGCGACCATGCGCGTGCCGGGCGAGCTCTCGCTGCCGATCTTGCGATAGGCCTCGGCGCCGTTCGTTGCGATCCACGGCAGGTTGGCGAGCGTCTCGACGTTGTTGACGATCGTCGGCTTGCCGTACAGCCCGATGGCTGCCGGGAAGTACGGCGGCTTGAGCCGGGGCATGCCACGGTTGCCTTCGAGGCTCTCGATGAGGGCGGTCTCCTCACCGACGACGTAGGCGCCAGCACCCCAGTGCAACACGATGTCGAGGCTGAAGTCGGTGCCGAGGATGTTCCGACCGACGTAGCCGGCGGTGTAGGCCTCGTTCAGTGCGTTGGCGATCCGCTCCTGGGCGAGCGCCATCTCTCCACGGACGTAGAGGAAGCACTGGCTGAGGCCGACGGCGTACGACGCGATCAGGCAACCCTCGATGAGCTGATGGGGATCGAGCTCCATGAGGAGCCGATCCTTGTAGGTACCCGGCTCCGACTCGTCGCCGTTGACGACCAGGTAGCGAGGGAAGACGTCGGGCGGCATGAAGCCCCACTTGACGCCAGCGGGGAAACCGGCGCCGCCGCGACCGAGCACGGTGGCGTCGCGGATCTCGGAATGCACTTCATCGGGGCGCTTGGCCAGCGCTGCCCGCAAGCCTTCGTAGCCGCCGGTCGCCAGGTAGTTGACCAGCGTGTGGCTGTCCTCGACATCGAAGCGCGACGTCACGATCTGGGGCGTGTCGTTCTTGACGAAGCCCGCTGCCCGTTCG
>CALLIQ010000606.1 GCA_938008925.1 uncultured Acidimicrobiales bacterium | reverse complement strand
CGACGGCAAGGTCGACACGGTGATGAGCCGGGGCACCGTCATCGTCGCCGACGATCGGTTTCACGGCGCGAAAGGCCACGGGATCTACTACAAACGTGGGCTGAGTCAGTACCTGACCTGAACGGGTCCCCTCCACAGAATTGGAGCGCTCCAATGCCGGACGCCACGCACCCCCAGACCGCGATCCACCACCTCATCGGTGGGACGACCGTCGAGAGCACCTCGGGTCGCACCTCGCCGGTCTTCAACCCAGCGACCGGTGAGCAGACCGCCACACTCCACCTCGCAACGGTCGACGAGGTCGACGCTGCGATCGAGAACGCAAAGGCCGCCGCCGCCGACTGGCGCCACGTCTCCATCGCTCGCCGAACCAAGCTCATGTACGCCTTCCGCAATCTCGTCGAGGCCAACGCGGGCGAGCTGGCGAAGAAGCTCTCGGCCGAACACGGCAAGGTCGAATCCGACGCACTCGGCGAAGTGGCCCGAGGCATCGAGAACATCGAGTTCGCGTGCGGCATCGCCGACCAGCTGAAGGGCTCATACAACGAGAGCGCGGCCACCGGCGTCGACGTCTATTCGGTCCGTCAGCCGCTCGGCGTGGTCGCCGGCATCACACCGTTCAACTTCCCGGTGATGGTTCCCCTGTGGATGATCCCCAACGCGGTCGCCACCGGCAACGCGTTCATCCTCAAGCCGTCGGAGAAGGATCCGTCCGCCCCGATGTTCCTCGCCGAGCTGTTCCACGAAGCCGGCTTCCCGCCCGGCGTGCTCAACGTCGTCAACGGCGACAAGGTCAGCGTCGACCGTCTGCTCGAACACCCGGACGTGAAGGCGGCCAGCTTCGTCGGCTCGACGCCCATCGCCAAGTACATCTATGAGACCGGCTCGGCCAACGGCAAGCGGGTCCAAGCGCTCGGCGGCGCGAAGAACCACATGATCGTGATGCCCGACGCCGACATCGATCTCGCGGCCGACGCAGCGGTGTCCGCCGCGTACGGCTCCGCCGGTGAGCGCTGCATGGCCATCTCTGTCGCCGTCGCGGTGGGCGACGTCGCCGACCCGTTGGTCGACGCGATCCGGGCCCGCATGGAGAAGCTGACGATCGGTGCCGGTGACGATCCCGCATCCGAGATGGGGCCGCTCATCACCCGTGAGGCGCGCGATCGGGTGGCCGGCTACGTCGGAGCTGGCGCCGACGCGGGCGCGACGGTCGTGGTCGACGGCCGCGACGCGTCGTTCGACAACGACGGCTTCTTCCTCGGCGTGTCGCTGATCGACCACGTCACCACCGACATGTCGGTCTACACCGACGAGATCTTCGGACCCGTCCTGTGCGTCGTTCGAGTCGACAGCTACGACGAAGGCGTGCAGCTGATCGCCGACAACCCGTGGGGCAACGGCGCCGCCATCTTCACTCGCGACGGCGGCACGGCGCGCCGCTTCCAGGACGAAGCCGACGCTGGCATGGTCGGGATCAACGTCCCCATCCCCGTCCCGGTCGGCTACCACAGCTTCGGCGGCTGGAAAGACTCGCTCTTCGGCGACACCACCATGTACGGGCCCGAAGGCGTGCGGTTCTACACCAGAGGCAAGGTCCTCACCTCACGTTGGCCCGACCCTTCGGAGAGCCAGGTCGACCTCGGCTTCCCGAAGAACAGCTGACCTCCTGCCGCCGTGTCCCATCGGATCCTGGTCGTCGACGACGAGGAGAACATCCGTCACCTCGTGCAATCGGCGTTGCGGTTCGAGGGCATGGACACGGCGAGCGCCGCCAACGGTCGAGACGCCATCGACCTCGTCCGCGAGTACCGGCCCGACCTGATCGTCCTCGACGTGATGATGCCGAACCTCGACGGGTTCGAAGTGCTGCGTCGCCTCCGCCATTCCGGCACGGCGACGCCGGTGATCTTCCTCACCGCCCGCGGCGAGTTCGACGATCGTGTGCGGGGGCTCACCGAAGGTGCGACGGACTACATCTCAAAGCCGTTTTCGGTCGCTGAGCTCATCCTCCGCATTCGGCTCCGCCTCGGCGACGCCGTCCCCTCGACGACCCTGCGATGCGCCGACCTCGAGGTCGACACGAAGACGATGATCGTTCGGCGCGGCGATTGTCGGGTCGAGTTGTCGAAGACGGAGTTCAACCTGTTGTGCTTCCTGCTCCGCAACACCGGGCGGGTGCTCAGCCGCGAGCAGATCCTCGAGTACGTCTGGACGCCGGAATACCGGGGTGATCGGAGCGTCGTCGACACCTACATCAGCTACCTGCGCAAGAAGCTCGACCGAGGGGATCCGAAGCTGATCCACACCGTCCGAGGTGTCGGCTTTTGCCTGCGAGCCGAGTCGTGACGCTTCGAGCTCGCCTCATCATCGGTCTCGTCGCCGCCTGGATCGTGTTCGTCCTGACCGCCGGCGCGACGTTCCGCAGCCTGCGAGATCAGGAGTTCGAGGCAATCGACGAACGGCTTCGCTCCGTGCCCACCGAGATTCCGCCAGGCGTCGAGGTTCCGCTACTCGATGGCTTGCTCGGCGCCGCAACGAACACGCCACCAACTGACGGTCTCCTCGCTCCGTTCGGGACCGAGGGTCTCATCCTCGCCGTCGTCGACGACGAGGGAGCGGTCCTCGTCAATGTGGCGGGCAGCGCGGAATCC
>CALLIQ010000605.1 GCA_938008925.1 uncultured Acidimicrobiales bacterium | reverse complement strand
TGGTTCGACATCCACATGGTGTTGCCGAGACCCGCAGCGGGGAGGCTGTCACCGAACAGTGGCGTGTAGAGACCGGTCATGACCTCGTTCTTGTCGAGGCCGTAAGCGAGCGCTTCACGCACCAGCGGATCGCTGAGGTGGACGTTGAGGACGTTGAGGCCCCAGTGCTCGTAGACGGGTCCAGCCGAAGAGTTGACGGTGAAGTTCTCATCCGTGCTCAGACGCTCACCGAAGGCGAGCTGCGGCTGCGTCATGACGATGTGGGCCTCACCAGCCTTCAGGCTGTTGATCTGGGTGTCGGTGTCGGCAACGAAGTTGACCTGCACGCCGTCGACGAATGCAACACCAGAGTTGCGGGCGTCGGGGCTGTTCGTGCCGTGGTAGTTGTCGTTGCGCACCATGTTGAGTGCAACGCCGCGGTCCCAGCTGTCGAAGATCATCGGACCCGAGCTGGGGAGCACGCCGTCGGCGTTGGCCCACTCAGCCAGGTTCGTGTTGACCTCGTCAGCGTTCGCGCCGTAGGCGTGAGCGGCGTAGACGTCGGAGTAGAGAGCCTTGAAGCCAGCGAAGAAGCTGCCCATCGAGACCGTGAACTCGGTGTCGCTGTTGACGGTGAAGTCGGTGACGAGCTCGTAGCCGACGTAGCCACCGATGAAGTACACACAGGTGGAGTCTTCGCCCTCGGCGGCGCCGCCGTCGACGATCGAGCCGTCTTCTTCGACCGCACAACCCTCGGTGATGATGTTGTGGGTGTAGAGGACGTCGTTCGCGGTGAGCGGCGTGCCGTCGGACCACATCAGACCGTCACGAAGGGTGTAGTCGATGCTGACGGAGCCGTCGTCGTTCTGGGTGACGACTGCTTCTTCGGCGAGAAGCTCGGGGTAGTACTCGGTCGCGCCCGAGATGCCGTAGAGGCCCTCGATGAGCGGCGAACGGAGCCAAGACGTGATGGACAGACCGTTGTTCGGGTCGTCGAGGTGCATGTCAGGCGGTTCCTGCTCATGCGCCCAGATCAGCGTGCCACCGGTGGTGCCATCCTCTTCCGGAGCGGGCGGCTCGGTGGTGGTGGTCTCTTCGGGCTCGTCGCCCTCTGCTTCTGTGGTCGGTGCTTCGGCGCTGGTATCGCCGTCCGCATCATCACTACTGCTACAGGCAGCGGCGACGAGCGAGAAGGCGAAGACCAGAGCGAGCAGCCGTGCGAGCTTGTTGTCTCGAATCACAGACTCTCTCCCTTTCTCAGGTCAGCCAATGCGCGGAGGTCGCACACGGCTGACAGAAGTTGGAGAGATTAGCCGGTCCGTTCGGCCCTGACGCGGCCGTCACGCCCTATTTACCCGACGGTAACGAAGCGGACGGACGCACCTTTGAACAGTTTGGAACCTTACGGTTCGGGAGTCGAATCAATTTCGGCGAGGCGGTACTGGACGATCCGAGCGAAGGAATCCGCTTCAAGACTGGCCCCACCGACGAGTGCGCCGTCGATGTCGGGCTGGGTGAGCAGTTCGTTGGCGTTGGTCGGCTTGACCGACCCGCCGTACTGAATGCGGACCTGTGACGAGGCGTCGTTTCCTGCGATTTCTTCGACGACGGCCCGAACCACGGCACACATGGCTTGGGCGTCGTCGGCCGATGCCGTCTTGCCGGTCCCGATCGCCCAGATCGGCTCGTAGGCGATCACCAGGGCTCCGATCTGCTCGGGCGTGACGCCCTTGAGGGCCGCGGTGACCTGCGAGCGGACCTTGTTCTCGGCCTCGCCGGCCTCACGCTCGTCGAGCGTCTCGCCACAGCACACGATCGGCACCATCTCGTTGGCGAGGATCGCCTTCACCTTGGCGTTCACCATCTCGTCGGTCTCACCGAACACCTCGCGGCGCTCCGAGTGGCCGACGATCACGTAACTGACGTTCATCTTGGCGAGCATCGAGGGAGCGACCTCACCGGTGAAGGCGCCCTTCGCTTCGAAGTGGCAGTGCTGGGCCCCGAGGTGGAACGGGAGACGGTCGCTCTCGAGAACGGTCTGCACCGTTCGGATGTCGGTGAAGGGTGGGTGCAGCGAGATGTCGACCTCGTCGACGTCGTCGGTGGTCACCAAGTAGCTGAGCTCCTGGACGAGCTTGAGCGCCTCGAAGTGGTTGAGGTGCATCTTCCAGTTGCCGCTGATCAGCGGAGTGCGTTCGGCCATGATTCGTCGAGTCCTTACTCTTGGTGCCTGTGGTGCAGCGATCGGTGCTGCGGGCGCTTAGGTTGCGGGTGATCCTGCGTTTCGGAGCGCTGCCAATCCTGGCAGGTCTCCCTGCTCGATGAGCTCGAGCGAGGCGCCACCACCGGTGGAGACGTGATCGACTTCGCCGTCGACGCCGAACTGTTTTGCCGCAGCGGCCGAGTCGCCGCCGCCGACGACGGTGAAGGCTCGGGTGTCGGCCATCGCCTGGGCGACGGCCTGGGTACCGGCGGCGAACCGGGGATCCTCGAACACGCCCATCGGGCCATTCCACAGCACGCTGCCGGCTTCGAGAATCACATCGGTGAACAACGCCGCCGAATACGGACCGACGTCGACACCCATCCAGCCCGGTGCGAGGTTCACGCCGGCCTGGCGCACCTCTCCCCCGGCCTCGGGATCGAACAATTTGCCCCCACCGCCGAGGGCGGTGACGTCTTCGGGCAGGTGAATCGTCGCCCCGCTGGCCAGCAGCTGGGCGCAGGTCTCGACCATGTCCTCTTCGAGGAGTGAGTCGCCGACGTCGTGGCCCTTCGCCTTGAGGAAGGTGAACGCCATACCGCCGCCGACGATGATCGAGTCGACGATCCCGAGGAGCGATTCGATGACGCTGAGCTTGTCGGAGACCTTTGCTCCACCCATCACGGCGACGAAGGGTCGACGGGGTTCGTTGCGCACCTTGAGCAGGACGCCGACCTCTTTGGCCAGCAGTCGTCCGGCGGCGCTTGGCAGGTGGGCGGGCGGGCCGACGATCGATGCGTGCTCGCGATGCGACGCGCCGAACGCGTCGTTCACGTAGAGGTCGTGACCGGCGATCAGCTCGGCGACGAACGCCGGATCGTTTGCGGTCTCGCCGGGATTGAACCGGAGGTTCTCGATCAGTTCGACGCCGGGGGCGAGCGATGCGAGGTGCGCCCGCACCGGCTCCATCGAGAACTCGGGATTGGGCTGGCCCTTCGGACGACCTCGGTGCGAACAGGCCGTGACCTTCGCTCCCTGCTCTTGGAGCCAAGTGAGGGTCGGGAGCGCGGCGCGGATGCGAAGGTCGTCGGTGATGACGCCGTCGGACATTGGCACGTTGAAGTCGACTCGCACGAGCACGGACTTGCCGGACACGTCGCCGAGGTCTTCGAGTTCGGGAACACCGAAAACGGTCATCGAGCTACCTATCGAGAGAGAAGGGGTGGTGGTCGTGACGATCGAACGGCCCGAGGCATGCGCGCCTCGGGCCGGACTCGATCATCAACTGAGTGAGAAGGATCAGCCCTGGTTGGCTGCGCCGACGATCATCGACATCTCGACGAGACGGTTGGAGTAGCCCCACTCGTTGTCGTACCAACCGCAGACCTTCACGAGGTTGCCGATGGCGGTGGTGGTGCCGGCATCGATGGTGCACGAGGCGGGCGAGGTGACGATGTCGGAGCTGACGATCGGCGCTTCGGTGTAGTCGAGCACGCCGGCGAGACGGCCCTCGCTGGCGGCAGCGGCGTAGGCGGCGTTGATCTCGTCCACGGTCGGCTCGGCTTCGAGCACGGCGGTGAAGTCGGTGATCGAGCCGGTGGGGACGGGCACGCGCATCGCGATGCCGTCGAGGCGACCCTGCATGGCGGACATCACGAGCCCGGTGGCGCGGGCGGCGCCGGTGGAGGTCGGGATGATGTTGATCGCAGCGGCGCGGGCACGACGGAGGTCGGAGTGCGGCGTGTCGACCGTGCTCTGGTCGCCGGTGTAGGCGTGGATGGTGGTCATGAGACCGTGCTTGAGACCAAAGGCGTCGTCGAGGACCTTCACCATTGGCACGAAGCAGTTGGTGGTACACGACGCGTTTGACACGACCTTGTCGGTCTCGGGATCGAAGGTGTCTTCGTTCGCTCCGACCACGAAGGTCTTGTCGGCACCCGAGCAGGGGGCGGACACGACGACGTAGGGGGCGCCACCCTCGAGGTGCATGGCGGCCTTGTCGCGGGCGGTGAACACGCCGGTGGACTCGACGACGACGTCGACGCCGAGGTCACCCCAGGGCAGGTCGGCCGGGCTGCGCTCGCTCATCACCTTGAGCACGTCGCCGTCGACGGAAATGCCGTCGTCGGTTGCCGAGATCTCCTGAGGCAGGGTGCCGAGCACCGAGTCGTACTTCAGCAGATGGGCCATGGTGGCCACATCGCCGAGATCGTTGACGGCCACGAAGTCGATGTCGGCGCCCGAGGCCTTGGCGGCCCGGAAGAAGTTGCGGCCGATGCGGCCGAAGCCGTTGATTCCGACGCGGATTGTCATTGGTTTGCTGCCTCCGAAAGGGGGATGGATCAACGTCGAGAGTAACGGTGTTCCCACCCCCTCGGGGGCCATTGCTCAGAAGTCCGCCAACCCGTGGGGCCAACGGCCCATCGCTGGCGCTCGATCGGTCGAGCGGGTGCGTCAGCGGGTCAGCTTCGACCGTTCGCCGGTTCGGCGAACGCGTCGTCGGTGAGTTCGCCGAACACGGCTTCGAGCACCGCGCCCAACTTGTCGGGATCGTGTTCCCAACCGTCACCGCCGGCCACATC
>CALLIQ010000604.1 GCA_938008925.1 uncultured Acidimicrobiales bacterium | reverse complement strand
TGCCGGTGAGCGACCGCGCTTGCTTCGGTTGATGTACTCCCAGCCCCACGCTGCGTTCAATCCAGACGCCGGGGACGAGGAGACCGGACGAGCCATTCGCCAGCACTTCACCAACCCGTTCGCGGCGATGATGGAGGCCCGGTCGAACGATCCGCAGGTGGTCGCCGCCTCGATCGGCCTCATCTCTCTGCTCGAAGGTCTTGCCCTGCAGGAGCAAGGCGGGACGCTCGGATCAACCCCCGAATCCGCCTCGAATCGGTGGCGACTCGTGATCGAGATGTACATCGACGGAGCGTGTCATGTCGCTCGTTCGAACTGACGAGAGTCGAGGATCGTGAGCCCAGAATTCATCCGTTTGGGTGAACGCCGACCATACCGATGGCGGACGTCGGGTCTCCGCTGGGTGACTACGGTCCGGCCATGAACGTGTTGTCAGCAGCGATCGATCGCGCCGGTCACGTCACCAGGTGGGCGCGCGCCCGGCCCGTCATGCTCGACGCCGCGTTCGGGCTCGCCATGGCCCTGCTCAGCATGGTCAGCGTGGCAGCTGCCACCGGAGCGCCGCACGACGAACCGGGTCCCGTTGCCTTCGCACTGGGTGCCGCAGCGGGGTTGGCGCTCATTGGCCGACGGCGATCCCCGTCGGTCACGGCGATCGTCGTGTCGCTGTTGGTCGTGACGTACTGGGCTCTCGGCTACGGCTCGTTGCTCGCGACCGCCGGCTTACCCGCCCTGTATTCGATCGTGGTCCACGTCGAACAACGGCGGCAGGCCTGGCTGCTGTACGGAGCGATGGCTGTCGGTCTGCTCGGCGTGGCGCTGGCGACAGCCCTGCGCGTTGACGACGGCGTCGACACGCTTCTCGCACTCGAGATGAGTCTGTTTCTCATCGCTGCTGGTGCCATCGGGGTGCTCGTTCGCAACTGGCGTCAGATCTTCGAGACGACCCAGAGGCGAGCGGAGGACGCTGAGGCCGACCGGCTCGCCGCTGCCGAGCGAGCGACGGCTCGGGAACGATCGCGCATCGCTCGCGAGATGCACGACGTCGTCTCCCACAGCGTCAGTCTCATGGTGGTGCAGGCGTCCGCTGCCCAAGAGGTGGCGCACGCCAGTCCCGACAAGGCCGTCGAGGTGCTCGCCCAGATCGAGGCGGTCGGTCGTCAGTCGCTGGACGAGATGCGCCGGATGCTCGGCGTGCTGCGCACCGACGACACCAATCAGCACGCGCTGGCGCCTCAGCCATCGCTGGCCGACGTCCAATCGGCGGTTGCCCAGTCCCAACAGGGCGGCGTGCCGACCGAGCTCGAGATCGTCGGCGCGGCCCGTCCGCTCTCGCCCGGGCTCGAGCTGGCGGCGTTCAGGATCGTGCAGGAGGCGTTGACCAATGTCCGCAAACACGGTGGCGACACCGCGACTGCGACGGTGACGATCGAGTATCGGTCGAACGATGTGGCGCTGGAGATCGCCAACACCGGTCGCAACAACACCGGTCGCAACGACATCGCATCGACAACGGCGCAGGGGCACGGGCTGATCGGCATGCACGAACGGGTCGACATCTACGGGGGCGAGCTGGTCACGGCGCCCGGCGACGACGGCGGATTCGTCGTATCCGCGGTGCTCCCCGCTGGCGAACCGAGCGCTCGTCGTGTCGTCGCGTCCGCAGCAGCCGAACTCGGAGCCACCCGATGATTCGCGTCGCCATCGTCGATGATCAGGCGCTCATGCGCGACAGCTTCTCCATGATCATCGACGCCCAAGAGGGTCTCGAGGTCGTCGGGACTGCCGCGGATGGTCAGTCCGGGGTCGATCTGTGCCACCAGACTCGCCCCGACATCGTCCTCATGGACATTCGGATGCCCGTGCTCGATGGCATCGAGGCCACCCGGCGGATCGTCGACAATCCGACGAACAAGACGAGCGTGCTGGTTCTCACCACGTTCGATCTGGACGACTACGTCTACGGCGCCCTCCAGGCTGGGGCGAGCGGGTTTCTGCTCAAGGACACGCCAGCGAAGGAGCTCGTCGCCTCCGTTCGAGTCGTCGCGGCCGGTGACGCACTGCTCTCACCGTCGATCACCAAGCGCCTGATCGAAGAGTTCGCTCACAGCCGCCAGCCGACGGTCTTTGCCGAGCTACCAGAGCTCACCGATCGTGAGCGAGAGGCACTGGAACTCCTCGCCCGCGGGTTCAGCAATCGAGAGATCGCAGAGGCGATGTATGTCGGTGAGGCGACGGCGAAGACACACGTCAGCCGGCTGCTCACCAAGCTCGGTGTCCGGGATCGGGTGCAGGCCGTGATCATGGCGTATGAGACCGGCGTCGTCCGTCCGGGCGATGCCGATCCCGCCGGCTGACAGATCCGCCGAACGACTACATCAGACCCACCGTTTGGCGGACGACCAGGCGAACGGCGAATCGTACGTTGCCTCCATGACTTACGTACTCAGTAGCGAAGACACGACACGATGGACAGCGAACGAAGAGGCCGCCACGGAAGGGGTCGCCGAAACGGCACGCCAAGCCGTGTCCGCAGAGCGCCCGATT
>CALLIQ010000603.1 GCA_938008925.1 uncultured Acidimicrobiales bacterium | reverse complement strand
GGGGTCACCCTTTGGTGAAGGTGAAGTGGTCGTCCATCTGGGCTTCGACGTCGGCGATGTGGTCGATGTAGGCCGGGAACCCACCGTTGTAGTTGCCGTCCTGACGACGGTTCTCCTGGCCCTCGAAGTTGTAGTAGCCGGGCGTGCATTCCTGGTTCCGGGTGGTCTTTCCTCGGTGCGAGATCACTTCCTGCACCCACCACTCTTCCGACTCCGGTGTGACGTCGAGCGTGTCGTAGTCGCTCGCTCGGGTGTGGGCGATCGCGTTGGCGATGTGGTCGCCCTGCACAGAGAGCAGGTCGGTGAGGTTGAACTGGAACGACGCCTGGTAGCCGCCCATGATGAACATGTTCGGGAACCCGGCGGAGTGGATGCCGAGCAGCGTGCGAATGCCGCTCGCGTACTTCTCGTTGAGATCGACGCCCCGCTCCCCCACGATCCGGTTGTAGATGCCGGTCTGCTGCACCTCGAAGCCGGTGGCGTAGATCAGCAGGTCGACCTCGTACTCCACGCCGTCGAAGATCGGACCCTTCTCGCCGATCTCAGTGATGCCCTTGCCCTTCGTGTCCACGAGGTGCACGTTCGGCCGGTTGAACGTCGGCAGGTACTCGTTGTGAAAACACGGCCGCTTGCACATCAGCATGTACCAGGGCTTGAGCGCCTCGGCCGTCTCCGGGTCGTCGACCGTCTCCTCGATCCGACGATGAATCCGCATCATCTGGTCGATGTTGTTGTTCTCCTGACGGCGGATCTTCTCCTCTCGGGTGATCCCGCCGCGGAGTTGCCCGCGCCGTTCGGCCTGCTGGCGGAGCTTGCCGACGATCTTCTCCCGACGCTTCGCCTGCCAACCGGGCTCGAGCTTGGCCGCCCACTCGTCGCTCGTCTTCCAGTCGTCGCGGATGTCGATCGACGACGGTGTTCGCTGGAACACGTGCACGCTCTTCGCGTTCGCTCCCAGGTTCGGGATGATCTGCACCGCGCTCGCACCCGTGCCGATGATCCCGACGCGCACGTCGCCGAGCTTGTCCAGGTCGTCGCCGGTGAAGTCGTAGTCCCACCTCGACGTGTGGAACGCCTTTCCCTGGTATCGCTCCATGCCGTCGATGCGGGCGAGGCGGGGCTTTGCCAGCGTGCCGTTCGCGCACACGACGAACTTCGCGTGCATCGAGTCGCCTCGATCGGTCGTGATGTTCCAGCGCTGCGCGTCCTCGTCCCACAACGTCTCGGTGACGGTGGTCTGGAACACGGCGAGGTCGTACAGGTCGTACTTCTTCGCGATCGCCTGGCAGTGGGCGAAGATCTCGGGGCCCTGCGCGTAGTGGCGAGTCGGGACGTAGTCCATCTCGTCGAGCAGTGGCAGATAGTCGTAGGCGACCACATCGCAGGCCACCCCCGGATACCGGTTCCAGTACCAGGTGCCGCCGACGTCGGCGCCACGCTCGACGATGCGGATCGACTCGACGCCTCGCTCTCGCAGCCGGGCCGACGTCAACAGAGCGGAGAAGCCACCGCCGATGAAGAGGACCTCGACGCCGTCGCCGTCGTCATCGACGATCGGTTCGCGCTCGACCCAGTCGTCGGCATAGGGATCGCGAGCGAGGTCGGCCATCGCTCCATCGAGCTCGCGGTAGATGTCCGAACCGGGCGGGCGATAGCCGAGGCGGAGATCGCGCTCCTCGGCGAACTTGGCCTTGATCTCGTCGTAGTACTCCTGTGGCGGACGATCGGGGCGCTCCGTCGCCTCGAAGTTCATCGTGAACTTGTCGTCCTTCTCGCTCTTGGTCGAGCCCGTGTCTGCGCTGGACTGAGTGCCCTCATGATCTGCGGCCATTCCCCAGTCTGGCTGAGACTCGGCTGGCGAGCGATTCCGCCTCCCCCTAGCTTCGCCCCCATGACCACCACATCGGGAGACCTCGCCTTCGAACCGAACGGGAAGGTGGCCGTGGTCACCGGCGCCGCCGGCGGCATCGGCCTGGGCATGGCCCGAGCCTTCACCGGAGCCGGGATGTCGGTCGTGTTGGCCGACCTCGATGCAGACCGCGTCGAGGCCACCGCGGCCGAGCTACGCGCCGAGGGGCACGATGCGATCGGCGTGGCCACCGATGTGACGAAGTTCGACGACGTACAGGCGCTCGCCGACGCAACGATGGACACCCACGGCAAGGTCGACGTGCTGTGCAACAACGCCGGCGCGGCGGTGTTCGCCAAGCTGTTCAACGTCTCGATGGACGACTGGCAGTGGACGCTCGACGTCTGCCTCATGGGACCCATCCACGGCGTGAAGGTCTTCCAGCCACTGATCCAGCAATCGGAGCAGGGCGGACACATCAACACCACGTCCTCGGTCGCCGGGCTCATCGCCGGCGCCGCGTCCGGCCCCTACAACGTGGCAAAGAGCGGCGTCATCGCGCTGATGGCCACCCTCGAGCGCGAGTTCCGCATCCAGAAGGGCCCGCATCGAGCATCGGTGCTGTGCCCTGGCCCGATCAACACCGACATCAGCCGAAACAGCGTGCGAAACCGCAAGTCGTCGAAGGGCGAAGCCGCCTCAGCGGGCGAAGGCGGCAAGAAGCTGGGGAACAAGATCGACGACTTCCTGTCGAACGGCATGGATCCCGACGAGGTCGGCCACATCGTTCTCGAGGGGATGATGCAGGGGAAGTTCTGGATCTTCACCCACCCCAAGCTGCTCAAGCTCTATCGAGAGCAGAACGAGATGATGGACGAGAACGGCATGCTCTCGATGGGGAAGCTGGCCTGATGTCCGACGGAGCGAGCAGCAACGCACTCGGCGGCGGACGGCCACTCGAGGGCATCCGAGTACTCGACCTGACGCGGGTCTTCGCCGGCCCCATCGCCGGACGGACGCTACGCGAGCTCGGCGCCGACGTCGTCAAGGTCGAGCCGCCCGACGGTGACGTCACCCGGCTGTGGGGCCGCAAAGCCGCTGGCCTGTCCACCTACTACACGCAGCAGAACGTCGGAAAGCGCAACATCTGCATCGACCTGACCGACCCCGAGGGCCCCGAACTCGTCGCCCGCCTCGCCGAGCAGGCCGACGTCGTGATTGAGAACTTCCGGCCGGGCGTGATGAAACGCTTCGGGATCGACTGGGATGCGCTGTCGGCCCGCAAGCCCGACCTGATCATGCTGTCGATCAGCGGGTTCGGCCAGGAAGGTCCGGAGTCGCAGCGGGCGGCATACGCGTCGATCATCCACGCCGAGGCCGGGATCACCCAGAGCCCCGTCGGTGATGCCATGCCGCTCGACATCGAGCTCAGCGCCGCCGACGTGTTGTCTGGCCTGCACGGCGTGATCGCCGTCCAGGCCGCTCTGCGCACCCGCGACCAATCGGGCATCGGCCAGCACATCGACATGGCCATGATCGACGCCATGACCTACTCGGCCGACATCATCCTCAACGCCCTCGACGGTGGTCGGCGGGGCGAGTCGCTCAACGGCGAGGCGTGGCCGACCGCTGACGGCCCGAAGATGCTCACGGGCGGGCTGCGATGGATCTGGCATCAGCTGTCGAACACCGCGGGGCTGACCGATCCGACCCCCGCCGATGCGGACGTGTCGGAGAAAATCGCATCGCGTCGGGCGATCATCGAAGACCACCTGTGCTCGCTGCCGGATCGAGCGGCCGTGATCGCCACGCTCGACAAGGCGAACCTCGCATGGGCCGACATCCGCGAGTGTGGCGAGGTACTCGAGTCGCCGACGCTGATCCACCGCGAGACCGTCGCCGAGATCGACAACCGGGACGGCGGCACCCGGAAGGTGATCCGCAACCCGTACCGCATGAGCGCCACCGACTACTCCGAGATCGGTGTGGCCGCCTTCCGGGGTGAGCACAACGCGGCGGTGATGAGCGAGTGGCTCGGCGAAGACGACCTGTCCGGCTACTCGGCCCTCGACCACGACGAATGGGTCGACGGACCGGGAACCGACAAGTGAGACGAACGAGTGACATGAGAGAAGCATGAG
>CALLIQ010000602.1 GCA_938008925.1 uncultured Acidimicrobiales bacterium | reverse complement strand
CGTGCGCGTCGCCTCGCTCGACATCGACATCGCCCTCGACTCGGTCGGGGTCGATGCGGACGGCGACTTCGACGTGCCTCGATCCGGAGTCGGCTGGTACCGGCATGGCCCGTCACCGGGCTCTGACGGCTCGGCGGTCTTGGCTGCCCACGTCGACTTCAACGGCGCCCCTGGAGCGTTCTTCCGGCTTTCTGAGCTGGTTCCCGGTGATCGGATCGAAGTCGACAGCGACGACGGCATGACCCGCGTGTTCACGGTCGTCGACCAGGTGTTGTATGACAAGACGGTGCTGCCGGCCGACGAGCTGTTTCGTGAAGATGGCGACGAAGCGCTGCGGCTCATCACCTGCGGCGGCAGTTTCGACGCCGATGCCCGCAGCTACCTCGGAAACCGGGTCGTGACCGCCGTGCCGACCGACGAGTTCCCGACGGTCATTTCGTGACGGTCATCTCGTGACGGTCGGCTCGTGACGGCTGGCTCATGACGGTGGGCGGAGACTCGGCTCTGGGTCGAGCACTGCTCGCCGAAGCGATCGGCTCGGGCTTTCTCGTGCTCGGCGTGATCGGGTCCGGGATCATGGCTGAGCGCCTCAGCGACGATGTCGGCATCCAGTTGCTGGCCAACGCGATCGCAACCGCGGGCGTGTTGGTGATGATCATCCTCACCTTCGGGCCCGTGTCGGGTGCCCACTTCAATCCGGCGGTCACCGCCGCTGACTGTGCGCTCGGCGACCGCCCATGGCGCGATCTCGGCCCGTACACCGCGTCCCAGATCCTCGGCGGGGCAATCGGGGCGATCGCGGCCAACGTGATCTTCGACCTTCCCGCCGTCGCCTGGTCGACCAAGGAACGTTCCGGCGTCGATCTGTGGTTGAGCGAGGTGATCGCCACGTTTGGCCTTGTCTTGTTGATCTTCTCGCTCGTGAGGCAGCGGCGCGATGCGACGTTCGCCCCGTTCGCCGTCGCTGCCTACATCGGTGGCGCCTACTGGTTCACCAGCTCGACGAGCTTCGCCAACCCGATGGTCAGCCTGACGCGAACGCTGTCGGACTCGTTCGCTGGGATCGAGCCGGCGAGTGCGCCGATGTTCATCGTCATGCAGGTGATCGGTGCCGCGCTCGCAATCGCAGCGGTGCGAGTCCTGTACCCCGAGCGGTCGTGATCTCGCCGGGCCGAAGAATCAGCTCTCGACGACGAGCGTGATCTTGCTCACCCGAGTCGGGTCCTTGGTCACCCAAACGGGAATGCCCGTCGGCGCCGTCACGAACCACTGCGGGTAGAAGGCGCCGGTCTGCACGTCCTCCCCGTCGTCGTCGAACTCGTTGATCGAGATGCCGGGGTTCGTCTCGACGATGCGTCGATCGGCGACCTCGTTGCGGATGTAGACGGTCGACCCGGCGGCGATGAACTCACCGTCTTCCTCGGCCGCGATGGCGGCCTGGGTCGACACGAATCGGCATGCGAGGTCGAACGTGAACGAGTCGGCGTCGACCTCGATGAGGTACCCGAACCAGCGACCCGTCGGAAGTCCTTCGCTCTCGGTTGGCGAGCAGCCGGAACCCTCGGGCAGCGCCGGGGGCTGGCGGTAGGCCGGGACCGTGACGCCATTCGCTCCTACCTCGTCGGCATCGTCAGCGGCGGTTGCGTCGTCATCGGCGCCGCCTTGAACGGCAGCTGACGAGTCGGCGTCGAGGGTCGTCTTGGTGATCTCGATCTGACCTTGGCCTTCAGCAGCGCCGGCGCCACATGCGCTCAGCACGCCAGCCGCGGCGACGAGCACCGCAAGGGAACGGCGGGCTCGAGGATGCTCGGGGCGACGGTCAAGGCCTCTCATGGACCCAGAAGACTAGAGCGGAGGCGGAAAGTTCAGCATGGGCAAAGGCCCGGGGTAGCGTGCCCGAGTGACCCAGGCAGCCTCGAAGCGTTCAGCAGGCGCTGCCCGATTCGACAATGCCGGCGAGCTGACGCAGGGGCTGCTCGGAGCCGGCTTGGCCGTCTCCGCGTGGGCCGCTGGCAGCGTGTTGGCGAAGGCGATCGACATGGGCGGTATGGCCATCGCCGTCTACCGGTTCACCCTGTTCTCGCTTCTCATGGTTCTGTGGCTCTCGTCGAGGGGCAAGCGGCTCTCGAGACACGTGCTCCGGCACTCGATGTGGGGCGGCATCGCTCTCGGCGTCGACGTCGCCTTCTTCTTTTCGGCGGTCAAGCTCACCACGGTCGTCAACGCCACACTGATCGGCGCCATGCAGCCGATCTTCGTCGGGGTCATCGCCGCACAGTTCTTCGGCGAGAAGATCCGACGCCGCGATGTGGCCTGGTCGGGCGTCGCGATCGCCGGGGTCGTCGTCGTCGTGCTGTCGTCGAACGGCAAGCCGGAGTGGAGCCTCGCCGGCGACCTGTTGGCCGTCGGCGCCATGGTGTCCTTCGGCGGCTACTTCATCTTCTCCAAGCAGTCGAAAGAGCACCTGACGCCTACCGAGTTCACGGCGGGCACAGCGGTGTGGACCGCTGGCATCAACGTCGTGCTCGGCATCGCGTTCGGCCAAGACCTCTCGTGGCCATCGGCGACGAACTGGGGGTGGCTGATCCTGATGACCGTGCTTGCCGGCATCGTCGGCCACACGGCGATGAACTGGTCGTTGGTTCGCATCCCGCTGTGGTTGGGATCGACGCTCACGCTGATGATCCCCGTCGTGTCGTCGTTGATCGCATGGGCGGTACTCGGCGAAGCGCTGAGCCTGATGCAGGCGGCCGCCGCTGCGGTCGTTCTCGGTGCGCTCTTCATGGTCGTTCGCGATCAGGGTGGGGCTGAGCCCGAACCGGCTGAGTCACCAATCGACTGATTCACCAATCGGCTGACTCACCAATCGACTGACTCACCAATCGACATCGTGACAGCCGTGATGGCTCTCCGGCTCGACCTGGAACGTGCCGTGCTCGATCCCGTGGCGGTCGGCCAGGATGGTTCTCGCCTGGTCGAGCACCCCGTGGGCATCGACGGTCTCGCTCGTCATCAGATGGGCTGACGCCGCGTCCATGTCGGAGGTGAGCGTCCACACGTGCAGGTCGTGCACGTCGACGACGCCGGGAATCTCGGCCAACTCGGTGGCCAGCCCGTCGAGGTCGAACGCTTCCGGGGCGGCCTGGAGCAGCACTCGAACCGCCCTTAGCCCGAGCCGAACCGAACGAGGCACGATCCACAATCCGATCAACGCTCCGACGACCGCATCGGCCCACGTCCAACCCAGGTACTCGATGGCGAGGGCAGCGATGATCACCCCGACCGAGCCGACGAGGTCGGCCAGTACTTCGAGGTAAGCGCCCTCGACGTTGATCGATTCCTGGGCCCCTTCTCGAAGCAATAGGAAGGCCACGATGTTGGCCACGAGACCGAGCACGGCGACGACGAGCATCTGGCGGCCGAGCACCTCGGGCTCGCTTCCCAACCGCTGAACGGCTTCGAACACGACCCATGCCGCGACTGCGACGAGCAGGAGCGCATTGACGAACGCGGCCAGGATCTCGAGTCGATAGAGGCCGAAGGTGTGCGGGTCCAGTTGCTTCGACGAGCGCTTCTCGAACCGGCTGGCGAGCTGAATGGCGGCGAGTGCCATGCCGATGCCGAGCACGTCGGTGAACATGTGCGCTGCGTCGGAGAGGAGCGCGAGTGAGTTGGTGATGAAGCCGTAGATCAGCTCGACGAAGAAGAATCCGCCGATGATGACGAACGCGCCGAGGAGGCGTGTTCGGTGCCGCTCACCGGCCCGCCCGGGCCGGGGGCCGTGCGAGTGGCCGTGTGCATGGCCGTGCGAGTGATCGTGGCTCATCGGCTTCGCTACTTCTTCTGGCGTCGGCTGCCGCCGTGCCAGTCTTCTTGCACGCCGACGTCGGCTTCGGTGATACCGAACGATGCGAGCTGTGGCCGTTCGCGAAGGCTTCGCTTGAGTTCGGCGAAGCCGGGGAACGACGCCATCGTGATCACTGCGTCCCACAGCGGCACCGCGTCCTCGTCGCTCGGAACCCGGCTGATCACCGGCCCGAAGAAGGCGAGCCCATCGGGGGGATTGAACGCGATGATCGGTGTGCCGACGTCCTTGCCGGTCTTGGCCAGGGCTTCATCGGTCTCGGCCTCGATGATGGCGTCGAGCGACGTGTCGTCGAGCGCGTCTGCGAAGTCGGCGGACAGGCCGAGACCTTCGAGGATCGGGACCACGTGTTCCGGGGTGCCGTGGCGACGCCGCCGCTCGGTGGTTTCGTCGGTCGACTCGTTCGACGGTGGCGCGATGTCGAACACGCTCGAGCCGAGCTCGGTGTAGAGGTCGCCCATCGCCGCTCGGCCGTGTTCGGCCCGCACCTGCGCGGCCACCCGGAGCATCTTGAGGCCGGCGGTGTGACC
>CALLIQ010000601.1 GCA_938008925.1 uncultured Acidimicrobiales bacterium | reverse complement strand
GACAACGATCGCTGTGACGGCTTCGGGCACGTCGTGATGCAAGAGGTGTCGAGCGTTCGCCACCATGACCGAACGAGCGTTGTCGCCGATCGCTGACACGACCTCGTCGAGGTGGGCGGGCGTCGCGTACTCGTCGCCATCGCCCTGCACCGCCACCACCGGCATGCTGATCGACCCGAGCATCGGGCGAACATCCCAGGATTGGAACGCTTCGCTCACCCAGCCACCAGACCACGCCTCGAACACCTCGGCAGGAGCGTCGTGGTGCTTGCCGAGCGCACCGACGACCGACGACACATTCGCTCGGATGCCGTGGATCGACTGGACCGTCACCGACTCCACCCAGACGTGCGCTGCCAACGAGACGAGCCCCCGGCCGACACCGCCACTGGCGGCGTGGATGAGCGCGATCGAGCCACCGTCGGAATGACCGACGAGCAGAGGGTCGTCGGCGCCGACCGCGGCGAGAAGCCCCCCGAGCACCTCGGCTTCGCGGTGCAACCAATCCGCGGGCCACGGCCCGGTCGGCACCGGCGTCGACGCTCCGTGTCCGGCCCGGTCATAGGCCATCACGGTCGCCCCGGTCGCGTTGGCGATGTCTTCAGGGACCGAACGCCATTGGGTCACCGAACCGATTCCGTCGTGCAACATGACGATGCTCGGGACGCCATCGCCCCACGTCGTCGTGCGAAGCCGGTTCACGCCATCGGCGGTCGACACATCGACGACGTCATGGCGGGGCGTCAGCGCAGCGGGAGAACCAGGCACCTCGTTGTTCTACGCCCGGCCGAGATCGGCGACAAGTGAACCGCTAGTCTTGGTTGCATGTCTGAGTACACCTCGCCGGAACACCATCCCGCTTTCGAGGAGTACTGCGAGACGATCTTCGAGCTCAACGAAGACGGTCAGCGCGTGATCCAGGCCCGCATCGCCGAGCGCCTCGAGGTGTCTCGTCCCGCTGTTTCGGAGATGGTGCGCCGCCTGTCAGACGAAGGACTCGTGTCGGTCGACGACGGCGAGATCTGTCTCACTGCGACCGGCCAGACCCTCGCTCAGACCATGGTTCGACGTCACCGTCTCGCCGAGCGCTTCCTGACCGACATCCTCGGCCTCGCGTGGGCCGAGGCGCATCACGAGGCCGGCAAGTGGGAGCACGTGATCAGCCCGGTCGTCGAGTCCGCGATCATCGATCGCCTCGATGACCCGACTACCTGCCCGCACGGCAACCCCATCCCGGGTTCCGGCTACGTCGCTCCCGATCTGATCGCGCTGTCGAGCGTTCCGACCGGCGAATCGGCCGTGATCACCCGCATCCCCGAAGAGCTCGAGTTCACGCCCGGCCTGTTGGAGTTCCTCGAAGAGAACCACATCCGCCCCGGCATCGATGCCAAGGTCCTCGCCACCTCGCCCGATGGGACCACCACGGTCGACGTCGGCGGATCGGTCGTCGGCCTCAGCGCGTTCACCGCGGAGCGAGTACTCGTCGAGGCCAACTGATCCGGCTGGGTCTCGCACCCGGCGGAACCAACTCAGGCGCCCTTCTCAGGCACCGCTTCAGGCGTAGTCCCGGAGCATCTTCCGCAGTTCGAGCTGATGCTCTTCCTCGGTCGCGATCAGGCCGCGAGCGAACTCCTCGAGGAAGACCGAGCGATTCTCGACGACCTCGAGCAGGCCTCGATAGAGCTCGACCGCCCGGAGCTCATGATCGAGGCTCTCGCGGAGAATCTGCTCGATGCCGTGCTCGTGGGTCTCTTCGATGTTCGCGATCTTCATCGACGGGTGGCCGCCGAGACCGGTGAGGATCTCACCAGCCTGTTGTGCGTGAAGGAGCGACTCGGTCGCCTGCGCCTTCATGAACTCGACGAGCGGGATGCGGTGCGGGCCCGTGATCATCAACGAGTAGTGCGTGTAGCGCACGACGCCGGACAGTTCGGCTTCGAGGATGCGGTTGAACGCGTCGATCACCTTTGGTTCGTCGAAGGTGTGGTCAGTCATTGCTGGTCCTTTCGCAGTCCCGGCTGTTCGCAGTTGCTCGCATCGTGGATGGTGTTGTGCATGGCTTTGTGAATGGTGTCGCGCCATTTGCGGTCCACCGAGCTTGTGGTAGTTTGTTCAGCATGCCTAACACCAGCGAGACGCCCACCCTATTGGTGTGCAAGGGCAACGACTGCTTCAAGAAGCGGAAGCGGCCGTTCGAGTCGTTGGTGCGAACGGCGACCGACGCCGGGCTCGCGATCGACACCGTGCGGTGCCAAGGCGCCTGTTCTGGCCCGACCGCCGTCGTGTTGACCAGCGACGGCCCTCGATGGTTCGAGGATCTCGAGGGGACCGACGTCCAACTCGAGCTGTGTTCGCTGGCGCTCGATGAGCGCACCAAGCCGTCGAAACGACTTCGCCGCAAGGAGCTGAAGGGCAAGCAGCGAGCCAAGGCAGCGAAACGGCTCGCGAAGCAGCGCTGATTCGACTCGCCGACCGGAGCGCACCCATCGACGGGTCGGCGGGCGCTCAGCGACGGATCGGCCAGACCGGCACATCGACGCCTCGGAAGTGGACGTCGACCCGATCGCCGACCGTGAACTCCGGGACGAGCGACCGGACGCTCGCCGGTGTGCCGTCGTCGAGTCGAATGCCGTATCGCACGTCGTGGCCGTAGTACTCGAGGTCTTCGATCACGCCGGCGTCCCCACTCGAAACCACGAGCTCTTCGGGCCGGACGATCAACTCGACCTCGCAGGTGTTCGGAATCGACTCGACCATCGAACGTGCAGCGGCCTCGCCGATGACGGAGATGACCGCTCCGTTGCTGTACTGGCCACGGAGCCGCACCCCTTCGCCAACGAACTCGGCCACCCACGGCGTTGAAGGATCTCGGTAGAGCTCGACGGGAGTTCCGACCTGGTCGATCGACCCCTCGTGCATCACCGCCACGCGCTCGCCCATCGCGAACGCTTCCTCCTGATCGTGGGTGACGACGACGGTCGTGATCCCCAACTGACTGATCACGGCCTTGACGTCGCGGCGGACCTGATGGCGAAGGCCAGCGTCGAGCGCCGAGAACGGCTCGTCCAGCAGCAACACCGACGGTTCGGGGGCCAAGGCTCGGGCCAGGGCGACGCGTTGACGCTGACCGCCCGACAAGGTGCCGGGAAGGCGATCGCCGTAGGAGCCCATGTCGACGAGGTCGAGCACCTGAGACACGCGCCCACCGGTGTCGGAGCGGCCTCGCAAACCGAAGGCGACGTTGTCCGAGACACTCAGGTGAGGGAAGAGCGCGCCGTCTTGGAACACCATCCCGACGCGGCGTCGCTCGGGGGCGACGAAGGTGGCGGCGTCGTTGACCGTGACGCCGTCGACCTCGATGCGACCGGAGGAGATCTGCTGGAGCCCCGCGATGGAGCGAAGGAGCGTTGTCTTGCCGCAACCGCTCGGTCCGAGCAGCGCGA
Source organism: uncultured Acidimicrobiales bacterium (assembly GCA_938008925.1). GTDB lineage: Bacteria > Actinomycetota > Acidimicrobiia > Acidimicrobiales > SZUA-35 > CALEWY01. The sequence continues at coordinate 566 of CALLIQ010000601.1, read as the reverse complement.
GAACCTGTCCATGCTCGACCGTGAGCGCAGCGTCGGCGACGACGGGCTTGCCCTCTTCGAACGCGACGGTGACGCCCTCGACCAGGACGCTGGGATCAGCGGAGAGCCCATCGGCATCGGCGGGTCGTCGAGCGGCCTCGGTCACCGGCGGAAGAGTATCGAAGGCATTCTCAGTCAGCACGAATCGCGTCCGTGCGACGGAGGACGAGCGCCCACGTGAGCCCGGCCGAGACGACGACCAACACGAGTCCGGCAACGCCGACCTCGGCGAAGAAACCGTCTTGATACGAGCCCCACACTTCGGTGGCGAGGGTTCGAAAGCCGGTGGGAGCCAGCAGGAGCGTGGCCGGTAGCTCCTTCAGCGTCGAGAGGAGAACCAGACCTCCGCCCGACACGAGGCTCGGCCGCATCAGCGGCGCATCGACGCGACGAGTGCGCGTCACCGCCGAGCGCTCCAGCAATCGGCTCGACTCTCGAAGCTGTTCGGGCACCGCACGAACGGCGTCCTCTGCCGACCCCAGCGCCTGGGAGCCGAAGTGGATCACGTAGGCCGCAACGAGCAGCGG
>CALLIQ010000600.1 GCA_938008925.1 uncultured Acidimicrobiales bacterium | reverse complement strand
AAGCGCTTGGACATATTTTCCTCAGTTGATCATCGTGGAGGTGCCGTCAATCGTCACGAGCTCCCCCGATACGGTCGTTGCAGGTGAATCCAAGTCGGCGGTTGCTTCGCCTGAGATGCTCACCATAGTGCCGTTTATTGTAACGCCGGACATGTCGATGACGATGGAGTTGCCCCAGACGACAACTGCCCCCTCGTCCCAAACCCTGATCAGTCGGATCGGGATGGTGATGGGATCGGTGACGTGTGTGATTCGACGCCGGATGGTCCGGTTGTGGATCCCGACGATCCTGATGGTGATGGGGTGTTGACGTCAGCTGGTGACAACTGTCCGGATGTGGCGAATGGGGATCAGTCGGATCGGGATGGTGACGGGATCGGCGACGTCTGCGACCCGACACCCGACGGTGAACCGCCTTCATCCGACCCACCGGCCGATCCGCCGGCCGAGGGTGACGGCGGTTAGCTAGCGGCCGACGATCGAGCCGGGGTGCACGGCGGCTCGGACGCGGGTGCCGATCGGCTGCGACTTCTTCGCCAGCGCAATCGCTCCGTTTGCGGCATCCCATGCTTGGTCGGCCGTCGCCTGTGCAGGCTCGACCGGCGAGAAGAGCGCCTCGTCGACCAGCGGGCTCATCACCGACACCTGATCGGCGACCGGCGCGAGATCACGGAGGTCGAGCACGTCGGCGACGTCGGAGACCGAGTTCGACTTGTCGGCCGGCAGCCCGAGCGCACCGAGACGATCGCGGGTTTCGAGCCACGCTCCAACGGTCCGATCGGCGACGGTCTTGGCACGACGACGTCGCGATCGGCGAATGCGCTTGGCGATGAACAGGCCGACGAGGTAGAGGATCGGCAGCGCGAGGAGGACGATCGGCACCAGGAAGCGGTCGAAGGTGCTCTGGCCGCCCTCGTCTTCGGGAATCAGCACCGGCTCCTGCAACTCGGGCAGGTCGCTGATCTGCGCGTCTTCGCCCTCGGAGCTGACCGCAGGTGTGCGAGCCGTCTGCTCGTCGGTCTGGTTGCCGACGTTGGTCGGTTCGAACGCCGTCCAACCGGATCCGCTGACCCATACCTCGGGCCAGGCGTGAATCATGTCTTCGGTCACTGCGACCGAATCGACCTCAGCCGTGAGCGGCTGCGGCAGCTTGTATCCGACGACGATGCGGGACGGGACGCCGAGTTGGCGAGCGGCGACCGCGAACACGGATGCGGACTGCTCCGAGAAACCGGCTCGGACGACCGAACCATCGTCGGCACCCTCGGGATCGAGGTAGGACGAGAGTGCGGCGAGGCTGTGTCCAGCCGGGGCGTCGACGTTGTAGCCGAACGACTCGGACTGCAACCAGGCTTCGAGTCGACGAAGGCGATCGAACTCCGAGGTTGCACCCTCGGTGGCGTCGTCGAGGAAGGAGCGGAAGATCGGAACCTGGTCGTCGCTCAGCTCCGGTGGCGTGGCTGCGTAGCGAACCGCACTCGGGACACCGTCGAGCGACGGGTCGTCGTCTTCGAGAGGTGTCCGGAGCAGTTGCGTCGTGACGAACCGGGTGTTGTCGACGCTGCCATCGCGAGCGATCGAACCGGACCGCGGGTCCCAGCCGATGCTGCCTTCACGGTTCTCCGTGACGATGCCGACTCTCGGAAGGAACTGGAAGGGGTAGGCGTCGGTGATCTCGACCACCTGGGTGATCGATTGCCCACCGGCAGCGCCCTGCTGCGCCGGCTGGGTGAGCACGGCGCCGGACGACTCGAAGCGTGCGGTCGAGGTCCACACGGCACCGTCGTACTGGTCGAGCGTTGCGATCGGGATGAGGGTGATCTGATCGTCGGGGCCGAGGTTGCCGAGACCGATCGTGAACACCTCGACGGGAGCATCCTCCACGAGTCCGCCCTTCACGCGGGCCAGGGGAGTGGTCGCTTCGAAGACATCGAGGGGTCGGACGAGCCGCTCTCGGAGATCGAATGCTTCGTCGTCGCGGCTCGCGAAGGCTCGGTTCACGGCGATGCCGCCGAGGGCGAGCAGGGCGATGATCGGCGCGGCCATGGCGGCCTGTCGCCAGCGGATCTTGACCGGCGCATCGTCGGGCGATGCGGCCTCAGCCCGTTCGCTGGCGAGGGGCCGATCGACGGTGCTGAGCAGGACGAGCCCGAGTACGCAGACGCCGACGGCGACGGCATACCACCACGGCGATTGGCCGCTGCTGATCGTGTAGGCGATGGCCGCTCCGTGGACGACGGTGAGGGGCAGCGCGACGGCAGCGCCGATCCGGCGGCGGGTCGTGATGTCGACCGCGATCCACGCGCCGAAGAACGCGAGGACGACCGGGATGATGACGAACTCTCGGGTGGTCGGGATCTTGAGGCCGGTCGAGGCCAGACCCTTCCAGCTGTTGACCAGATGGCCGGGGAGGTCGCCGACCCCGGTGTTGTACCAAGCGGCGAGGGCGACGACGGCCACGACCACGCCGACAGCGAACGACGTGAGTGAACGAAGGCCGGCCCGCACGGCGAGAACCGAGCCGATCGATGCGAGCAGCGCCGCGCCGATCACGGGGAAATCGAGACTGGCGTCGGCGAAGATGCGATTCCAGTGAACGAGTGCGAGCGACACCGCGATCGTGGCGAGCACCACGATGCCGAGGTCGACCGGACGGAGCTGATCGAGAATGCGTCGCATCAGCCGAACCGCGCCTTCCACTGTGCGGCGACCTCGAGGCTGTCGCTGCCGTTGACGGTGACCGCGCCGGGGATGCGCATGGCAGGACGGTCGAACGCCTCGCCGACTTGCACAACGGTGACCATGTCGAAGCGAGGGCGCACGCGGGTGATGCCGAGCGTTCGTTCAGGCGGTGGTTGGCCGGTCACGGCGCCGAGCGACACGCCTTCGACGCGCTCGGCGACTCGGACGACGCCGTTGAGGCCGGGGTCGTCGTCGTCGGGCTGGACACCAGCGAGGATTCGCATGATCTCGAGCCGTCCCTCGCCGGAGGGCGCAGCTTCGGCTTCGAGTCCGCCCGTCGTGTGGAACATGACGGGGTAGCGGCTGTCGCAGCCGGCGCTCACGAGGGAGGCGGCGACGCGGACGGCGTCTTCGAAGCTGTCGTCGTCGTAGGACCCGGCCCAGGTGTCGAGAACGACCATGAGACGGGGTTCGGAGGTGATGATGTTCTTGCGCACCATGAGCGCGCCGGTCTTCGCCACCGATCGCCAGTGGATCAGACGGAGATCGTCGCCTGGGACGTAGTCGCGCAGGCTGTGGAACGAGATGCCGCCTTCCTGCGGACGCTCCGACGCCGAACCTTCGAGCTCGCGACGGTGGCCGGTCGGCAGCGTGGTCATCGGATGAACGGCCGGGTGGACGACGAGCCTGGCCGGCGAGCCGCGGTGCGTCGTCAGGCGGACGAAGCCGAACGGGTCGGTGCGCTCGATGCTGAGCGGGCCGACGTCGAAGTGGCCTCGGCGTTCGGTGGGGAGCTGGAGGGTCGCGGTGTGGCTCTCGTTGCTGGCGAGACGAGGCACGTCGATTGCGACGCGCTCACCGCCGACGAGGTCGCTCGCGATCAGCGGTGCGCTGGAACGCGCACCGATGTTGGTGACGGTGACGAGTGCACTCGCTGGTTCGCCGGCGCCGACCACACCGGGTTGGAGGTGTTGGTAGGCGGACAGCGCCGGTCGTCGAAGCACCCAGGCCACCGACACGAGCACGGCGGTGGCCAGCATGGCGGCCACGACCCAAGCGAGTCGGTACTGGAAGATCCAACCCGCGATGGCGAGGAGGACGCTTGCGACCACGGCCCATCGGCCGTTGGCCGACAGCATCAGACGCGCTCGGTGGGAACGGGCACCGCGTCGAGGGTGCGGCGAACGAGCTCGCCGCTGGTGACGCCTTGGAGTTCGGCCTCAGGCGCGAGCAGCATGCGGTGGCCGAGCACGAAGGGAGCGAGCTCCTTGATGTCGTCGACCGAGACGAAGTTGCGTCCCTTCGCAGCAGCCCAAGCCTGGGACGCGCGCACGAGGGCGAGCGAGCCGCGAGGGCTCACGCCGAGACGGAGTTCGTCCATGCGGCGAGTGGCGTTCGTGATCGTGACGACGTATTCCTCGAGCGACTCGGCGACGTGAACGGCTGCCGCGGTCTGGATCATCCACTCGAACTCAGCGACGCTGATCACCGCTGGGAGCGACTCGGGGCGGTCGCCGCGAAGGCGGTCTTGAATGGCGGCGACCTCGGCCTCATGGCTCGGGTAGCCCATGGCCATCCGCATCATGAACCGGTCGATCTGCGCTTCGGGGAGGTGATAAGTGCCGTCGAACTCGACCGGGTTCTGGGTGGCGATCACCACGAAGGGTCGAGGGACCTGATGGCGAACGCTGTCGACGGTGACCTGACGCTCTTCCATGACCTCGAGGAGCGCGGCCTGCGTCTTTGGCGAGGCACGGTTGATCTCGTCGGCGAGCACGACGTTGGCGAACACGCCGCCCTGATGGAAGGTGAACTCCCCGTCGCCGGAGTTGAACACCATCGAGCCGGTGACGTCGGTCGGCAACAGGTCGGGCGTGAACTGGATGCGGTTCATGTCGCCCTCGATCGAGCTGGCGACCGCCTTGGCCAGGGTCGTCTTGCCGGTGCCGGGCACGTCGTCGACGAGAAGGTGACCCTCGGACAACATGCACGTCAGGGCCAGCCGGATTTCGCCGGGCTTCCCCTTGATGGCTCGCGAAACGTTGGCATGAACGGCATCAAACCGCTCTTTGAACGCCTCGATGTGAGACGGGTCAGCCTGCATTGTCATTGAGTTCCCTCCCTGGACCGACTCAGTGAACTACCTGACGACTGGTCCTGCAAGGGCAAGTGTCCCAGTTCGAGCGGGTTTCGTCAGGTCAGCTGGGTCGCCGCCAAGGCGACGATGACGAGGATCAGGACGGCGGCAACCGCGATGATCGCTGTGCGCGAACCGCTCGTCACGGGTTGCACGTCGGCGAGTGGTGCCTCGTTGGCCGCGGAGAACGGGTTTTCCTTCTTCACTCCGGCGTTGGGCAGGACGACTCGGTGATTCGACTCGGAGAGAACACCGCCGAGCTCGCTCGGTGGCTGCGCCGGCTCCGCCGGGGTGGCCGGGGACACCGGTTCGCTCTCGGCCCGCACGATGTTCGTCGCCGATTCGGTACTCGGCATCGAGATGGTCTCCTCCATCACCGTCGGTGGAGCGGCTGGTGGGTTCGCCGCCGGAGAGGGTGCCGCAGCGGGCGGAGGTGCGGCGTGCGCCGGAGGTGCGGGAGCTCGAGGCTGTGGTGTCGGCGCGGGTGCCTGAGGCTGTGGTGTTGGCGCCGGTGCCTGGGGTGCGGGTGCCTGGGGTGCGGGCGGCGTTGGTGCGGGCGCCGTCTGGCCCGTGGCAGGCGCGGTCGGTGCTGGTGGCGCTGCCTCCGCTCGAGCTGGCGCGGGCGCCGACGGCTGTGGAGCGGGCGGCGCGGCAGGAGTCGGCGCCGGAGGAGTGGGCGAGGGGCTCGGGGGCGTGGCGTGTGCTGGTCCGGGTGATGGCGGGGATGGGGGCGTGTCGACGGACCCGGCCAGACGCGCTGGTGCTGCCTTCGGAGCGGGGGGCTCGGTGAGATCGATGGTCGGGTCGAGCGGCTCGGGCGGAACGGGAACGGATCGTTCCGACAGATCGACGTCGGGACCGCGCTGTGCCGACGGCAACTCGGACGGGTCGGGAGCGGCGAGCGTTCCCCGCATCGCCGCGCCGAGCGCGACGGTGTTCTTCGGATCGGAGTCGATGGCGAGCGGACGGCCGAAGTGCTGAATCAGGAGCTGGCCGACGAGTGGAATGCGGCTCGAACCACCGACGAGGAGAATGCGACTGATGTCGGGCGGGGTGACGCCGCCGCTGCGGAACGCGTTTTCCATGGCGGCGATGGTCTCGACCAGGCGAGGACGGATTCGAGACTCGAACTCGTCGCGGTTCAACCGGACCGTTCGATTGAGGCTCGGGAGTGCCACACGAATGTCTGCACTGGTGTCGGCCGACAGCAGTCGCTTGGCCTTCACGCAATTCGCCCGGAGCTCGTGTCCGGCGGCCAACACCGCCTCGTCGTCGGAATCGGCCAGCATGCGCACGTCGAGCTCGGAGGCTTGGGTGACGAACCCCCAGATGACGTCGTCGAAGTCGACGCCGCCCAGACGTTCGACGCCCTGAGGCTGGCCCACCACTTCGAAGCCCATCTCGGTGCGTCGCATGACCACGGCGTCGAACGTGCCGCCGCCGAGGTCGTAGACGGCGATGAGCTCGCCGGGGGCGATCTTCTCCGACGAGGCGTAGTGGATCGCCGCTGCCTCGGGCTCGCTGATGAGTACGAGCTTGGATCGCACGCCGGCCATGGCGGCGGCCTGCTCGAACACCTCGCGTCGATACGGACCCCAGTTGGCGGGATGGGTCAGCACGACCGTCTCGGGCTCCTCCCCCTGCCGGGTGGTGGCGAGCTCGAGCACCGCTTTCAGGAGATGGCTCGTGAGGGTTTGGGGAGAGTACGGAGTGCCCGCGATGTATGCCGAGCCCGGCGAGCCGAGCTGGCGCTTGAAATGTCGAGCGACCCGCGTCGGGGCAGCCAGCGCGCGGATCTCTGCGGACTCACCCGAGAGGAACGAGCCGTCTTCGCGAAGGAACAGCACGGAGGGGATCGTGTAGCTGTTCGAGCCGAGGGAGAGCATGTCGGCGCGCCGGCCTGGCTCAGCCACCGCAGCAGCCGTGAACGTGGTGCCGAGGTCGATTCCCAGCGCGTAGCTCATGTGGTCCCCCTCCCCATCGTCGTGCCGCCCGTCGTCGTGGTGCCGCCGGGATTGTTTCGTCTCAGTCTTCTAGCACTTCGACCGGTTCCCGGTCGTCCCGAGCTGTTTCAGTCTCGGAAATTCTGGAACTGCAGCGGCAGGTCCAGATCGGCTTCCTTCAGCGCTGCGATGACGTCTTGGAGGGCATCGCGCTTCTTGCCTGTGACGCGCACCTGCTCGCCTTGGGTCGAGCTCTGGACGCCCTTCAGCTTCATGTCCTTGATGGCGACGTTGATCTTCTTCGCCATGTCGGACGAGATGCCGGCTTTGAGCGACACCTTCTGACGGGCTCGGCCGCCGGCAGCGTCTTCGATGTCGCCGAACTCGATGGCTTTCAGGGAGACCTTCCGCTTGACCAGTTTCTCCTCGAGCACCTGCTTCAGAGCGAACATCCGGTCTTCGCTGGCGGTCTCGAGCGTGATCGACATCGCCTTGTCGTCGAGCTCGATCGAGGAGTCCGTCCCCTTGAAGTCGAACCGGTTCACGATCTCGCGCGACGCCTGGTCGACCGCGTTGCGAACCTCTTGCATGTCAATCTCGGAAACCACGTCGAAACTGGGCATGGCGCGACGCTACCCGAGCGATAAGCTTTCGCCCTCCTGGGTCGGTGCCCGAGTGGCCAAAGGGAGCGGACTGTAAATCCGCCGGCATCGCCTACGTAGGTTCAAATCCTACCCGGCCCACGGCAACGCCTTCGGCGTTGCTTACAGAACCGCCTTCGGCGGTTCTGTTTGCTTTTTGGCCCGAGTGTCTGCCCCGAGTCTCTGGTCCGAGTGTCTGCCCCGAGAACTCGCCCCGACCGTTCTGGAGGCTGTGCGCGCTGCGGCTCTCGTTCTGGAGGCTGTGCGCGCCGGTTTCGGCGCGAGTCGTCTCCAGAACCGGAGCGGGGGCGCGCAGGATCTCCAGAACGGTGCAGGTGGCGCGCTGGCGAGTCGAGGTCGAGCGGTGGTCGTCAGCGGGGGAGCGGGAGCTCAGAGGAGGCGTTGCATGATGGCGGCGTCGCGCCATTGGCCGAACTTGCGGCCGACTTCTTTCTCGATGCCGACGAGTTCGAAACCGTGCTTCGCATGCAGGCGCATGCTCGCCTCCTGGGCGTCGGCGATGCGGGCGAACATGGCGTGGAAGCCGTGAGCGGTCGCCCACTCGATGAGCGCATCGATCAGCGCGTCTCCGACGCCGCGTCGCTGGTAGTCCTGATGGACGTAGACCGAGTTCTCGACCGAGGTGCGGTACGCCGGTCGCGATCGATAGAAGCTGAGGCTCGCGAATCCGGCGACCACGCCGTCGTCGTCCGCCACCAGCACGGCGAGGCCACCGGATCGCTCGGCGATGTAGGCCCGCTGTTCGTCGAGTTCTCTCGGGATGAGGTCGAACGTCGCTGTCGACTCGAGCACCGCTCGGTTGTAGATCTCGAGGATCGCGTGCGCGTCGTCGAGATTGGCGGGTCGGACCTTCACGAGCAGGAGGCTATGCGTCGCCGACGCGTCCGCCGTGGAATCGGAAGTCAGATCAGCTGGGGGACCGGCGAGGGGCTGCTGGTGCTGTTCGCCATCGGTTCGGTCTCGCCGCCGAGATGGACCACGATCGCTCGCTCGTCCTTCGCCAAGCCGACCGCCCAACCGACGATGCGTGGGTCGTCGGTCATCACGATGGTCTGAGTCCGAGCCCGTGTGTCGTCCAGAAGTGACAGCACCGCGGTGAGGTCGAAGTCGTCGAGATCGCAGAAGGGGTCGTCGAGCACGAGGGGGAGCGCCTCGCCGATCTCTCGTTCGACGCGGTCGAGGTGGCGAACGAGCGCGGCGGGGTCGCCGGACCCCAGCGACGGTTCGTGGTGGAGATCGACCCGTTGGATCCGGTGGGCTTCGATTGTCGAACGGTGTTCGATCGCCCACTGCGGGCTGATGTCGAGATGGTCGCCGCCGAGTAGCGCTGACCACCGATCGTTCGCCCGACGTTGCTGCTCGATGAGGTCGAGCGTGCCGGCCCGGTGATCTGGCATTCCGGTCAGCCCGTCGACTCGCCGCAGCTGGTGCTCGAGATACGACGACGCCCCCGACCGGGCCAGCGCGACGCGTTCGGCGTGGCGGGCCCGTTCGATGGCCCATCGTTGATGACGTCGCCACAGGATCAAGCCGACGCCGGCGCCGAAGAAGGGGAGCGCCACTGGTAAGGCCGTGGCGATCGTCGCCCCGAGGCCGAGCGCGACGAGCGCGGCGACGGTAGTGATGAGTTCGGAGTCTGACAGCGACTCGTTGTCGATCAGCCGTTCCAACTCGCCGTGCGCGTCATCGACATCCGCCGCCAGGACTCGAGCCGTTGCCGCAGCACGACGTTCGCCGGCGGCTGCGTCTCGGAGTCGTGTGTCGAGTGAGACGATCGTCTCCGCCACCGACCACAGGTCGCCCGGCGGCATTGCTGCGAGCGCGTCGTAGCGCTCTCGATCGTTCCTCGCGTGTTGGAGCTCGCGCCGACCGAGTCGGATGAATGCCCGATGGCGGTGCCGTTCGAGTCCGAGGGAACCGAGCGGATCGATCGGCCCGCAGTCACCCGGACGGAAGTCTCGGCTGCGGTCTCGCCCCGTGTCCTCGTCGAAGGCGAACGGAGCGTCGTCGAGGGGTCGAATGACGTTGACGCGCGAACCGTCGGCCATGCTCATGTCGACGCAGAGTCCCGATCGACCGGGACCGATCGCGCCGATCAGCTCCACCGACATCGCCTCCCGCTCGAGGCGGCCGAGACCGGTGACGACCGTGAGGTCGTGATGCAGTCGAAGCGAGGACCGCTCGGTCGGTGTGATGAGTTCGAGCCGCCGGATTCGCACACCCGACCATCGACAACGACGGTCCGAAAACTTGAGCCTTTCGACCCAGCGGCATGCAATTCGCGAAAGGTGGTTGGGGACACAGCAGCCACGTGGCAAACTTCTGGCTGCTCTGATAAGAGCCGCGCCTCCTTAGCTCAGTCGGTAGAGCGTTTCCATGGTAAGGAAAAGGTCGACAGTTCGATTCTGTCAGGAGGCTCGCGAAGAGCGCACGCTCGGTCCGTTTCGGGTCGGACTGCTCCTCATGGCGACGTAGCTCAGTTGGTGAGAGTGCTCGACTCATAATCGAGAGGTCGTCGGTTCGAGCCCGACCGTCGCTACTACCCGCACACCCCTTCTGTTCCAAGGAGCAGCGCCCGCATGGCCAAGGAAAAGTTCGAACGTAATAAGCCGCATGTGAATGTGGGGACCATGGGTCATATCGACCATGGGAAGACCACGTTGACGGCTGCGATCACGAAGGTTCTGTCTGATCGTGTTGAGGGCAACAACGCGACGGCGTTTGAGAACATCGACAAGGCGCCTGAAGAGCGTGAGCGTGGCATCACGATCAACGTGTCACACGTTGAGTATGAGACTGACAATCGGCATTACGCGCATGTCGACATGCCGGGTCACGCTGATTACATCAAGAACATGATCACTGGTGCGGCTCAGGTCGATGGTGCGATTCTGGTGGTGTCGGCTGCCGATGGTCCGATGCCTCAGACTCGTGAGCATGTGCTGTTGGCTCGTCAGGTCGGTGTGCCTGCGATCGTGGTCGCTTTGAACAAGGCTGACATGGTTGATGACGAAGAGCTTCTTGAGTTGGTAGAAATGGAAGTGCGTGAGCTTCTTTCTTCTTACGATTTTCCTGGTGACGATATTCCTATCATTAAGGGCTCGGCTCTTGCTGCGCTTGAAGGTAAGAATCCAGAAATTGGTGAAAATGCAATTGCTGAATTGATGAAAGCTGTTGATGACTACATTCCACAGCCTGATCGTCCTGTTGATAAGCCTTTCTTGATGCCAATTGAGGATGTGTTCTCAATTTCTGGTCGTGGTACCGTTGTAACTGGTCGTATTGAAAC
>CALLIQ010000599.1 GCA_938008925.1 uncultured Acidimicrobiales bacterium | reverse complement strand
TGGAACTGGACGGTCGATGGCGGTCCACCGATCGGCACTCGGCGAATCGGAAGACACACTGCGGCCCGTCCGCTCGCCTCGACGTTGCGTGCCTTGCGGCTCGGGCGGAGCGTGTTGACGTAGAGGGTCGAGCCGACCAGTTCGTACAACACGCCGGCGGCGTGGGGCACGCCGGCTGGCGACACGGTCGACAGCATGGCGAACGACCGGCGCTCGATCGCAGAGCGGACCTTGTCGGCGTCGGGTCGGTGCGAGGCCGTCGTCTCTGACGTGGGGGCGGTGGGTTGGGTCGTCGGCTCGTTCTCGGGCGTGGTCTTGGCGGTGGTCCTGGTGGTGGTCTTGGCGGTGGTGGTTGCGTTGATCGTTGTCTGCATGTCGTCCACTCTGAGCGCGAGTGGATGGACTGTCGATGACTCTCGATCCACAAAACATGATGGTTCGTCCAAGTGGCCTGGACGAGCGGTCGTTCAGAGTCGATCATGACCGCCATGACGATGCAACGAGTAGGCGAAGTCGATGGCGTCGCGACACCGACGGTGCCAGCGATCGGCGAGGCCCTCCGATTCGTGCAGATGGCCGGCGTGTTCTATTGCCCGTCGTTCCTCAGTGAACCGTGGGGCCTCGAGCTGCCGGCGATGGGTGACTGCGTCTGGTTCCATGCCGTGGTGTCGGGCGAAGCGTCACTCGAGGTCGAGGGGGTGGTTCACAAGGCCGTTGCCGGCGACCTGGTGCTCGTTCCGCATGGCAGTGGTCATCGGTGCTGGGGTCGTGAGGAGGCGCCGACACCGCTCGTGTTCGACCTGCCCCACGACGAAATCAACGAGCACTACGCCATTCTCCGCCACGGCGGCGGTGGCGAGGAGGCGAGCATCGTGTGCGGAGGGATTCGCTTCGAGCACCCGGCCGCTCGGCAACTCGTCGCCGCGTTGCCCGCCGTGATCCACATCGAAGCGTCTCAGTCGACACGGGCCGATTGGATGCGCTCGACGCTCGAGCTGATGGCAGAGGAGACGCGCGGCCTCGCCCCGGGGAGCGAAGCGGTCGTCAGTCGGTTGTGCGACATCGTGGTGATCCAGGCGATCAGGACCTGGATCGAGCGCGACCCAGGGGCCCAGACCGGCTGGCTCGGCGCGTTGCGAGACGAGCAGGTCGGGGCGGCCATCGCCAGGATTCACGCCGAGCCCGGGCGCGACTGGTCGGTCGCCTCGCTCGCCGACGAGGTGGCAATGTCGCGCTCGGCGTTCGCCGCTCGCTTCACCGATCTCGTCGGCGAGTCGGCGATGCGCTACGTCACCCGGTGGCGCATGCACGTGGCCCTCGACATGCTTCGTCGAACCGATCAATCGATCGCGGAGACGGCAGCGCTCGTCGGGTATGACTCCGAGGCGTCGTTCAGTCGAGCGTTCAAACGGGTGATGGGTGAGGCGCCGCGAGATGCTCGCAGATCAGCGGCTCGTGCCGGCGCCGCGAATTGATGGCACGCTGATGTGGTCGGTCTTGACGGCCTGAGGGCCCCGAGTTCGCCCCGGCCACAGTGAGGACACCGATGCCTGATTCCGACGTCGACGACGTCATTGACGATCCCGCCGACTTCTCCTGGAGTCGGGTCGCTGCCCTGTTCCGGCCCCACCTCCGTCGGGTCGTCGGCGTTGTTGCGCTCGTGCTGGTGAGCGCGGTGATCGGGATCGTGAACCCGTTGCTGATCCAGCGGGTGTTCGACTCTGGTCTGTTCCCCGAGGGTGGCGGTGGGCCCGACCTCGATCTGACGATCACGCTCAGCATCATCATGTTGGTGATCACGCTCGGCTCGACCGCCCTTGGCGTGACCCAGACCATCATCACCAACCGTCTCGGACAAGACGTTCTCCGAGAGTTGCGAGACCGTCTCTACAGCCACCTGCAGAACCTGTCGCTGTCGTTCTACAGCTCGTCTCGAACGGGCGATCTCCAGAGCCGGATCACGAGCGACGTCGGGGGTGTGCAAGCCGCGGTCACCTCGACCCTGTCGAACGTGTTGTCGAACGTGGTCACCTTCATCAGTGCGGTGATCGCCATGTTGTTGTTGTCGGTGCCCCTCACGCTGCTGTCGTTGGCCATGGTGCCGTTCTTCGTCGTCGCCACCCGCATCGTCGGTAAGCGGCGTGAGGCGTTCACGGCCGAGAACCAGGAAGCGACGTCGGCGATGACGGTCGTGACCCAGGAGACGCTGTCGATATCCGGCATCACGCTGGCGAAGCTGTTCGGCCGCCAGGATCGAGAGATCGACCGCTTTCACATGGCCAACGCTCGTCTGGCCGACATCGCCGTGAAGCAGCAGGTCATCGGCCAGTCGTTCTTCACCGTGGTGCAGGCGTTTCTCGGTGCGAGTCCGATCCTCGCCTACCTGGTCGCTGCGTTTCTTCTCGACGGAAGTCCGAACGCCATCTCGGCCGGCACGATCGTGGCGTTCACGACCTTGCAGAACCGGTTGTTCTTTCCGGTCGCTCGGTTGCTCGAGACGACGGTCGAACTCCAATCTTCGCGTGCGCTGTTCAAGCGGATCTTCGCCTACCTCGATGCCGAGTCCGACATCGTCGAGGCCGCGGACCCGGTGCGCCTCGATCCCGACACGCTGCGGGGAGAGATTCGGTTCGAACACGTGCACTTCCGCTACGACGGCGTCAACGACACCAGCCCCGATCGCCTGCCAGACGCACTGAACGGCATCGACCTCGAAGCCAAGCCCGGCCAACTCATCGCCCTCGTCGGTCCGTCCGGGTCGGGCAAGTCCACCGTCTTGTCGTTGATCGCCCGGCTCTACGACCCAGTGCGGGGCACGGTTCGACTCGACGGCGTCGATCTGAAGGACCTGTCATTCGAGTCGTTGGCCGGAGCGTTCGGCTTCGTGACGCAGGAGAGCTACCTGTTCGCCGGGACGCTGCGCGACAACATCGCATACGGCAGGCCTGAGGCCTCGCTGGCCGAGGTCGAAAAGGCTGGGCGAGCCGCCGCGATCCACGATCGGATCATGGAGTTCGAGGAGGGCTACGACACCGTCGTCGGCGAACGTGGCTTCCGGCTCTCCGGTGGTGAACGCCAGCGCATTGCGATCGCTCGAGTGCTCCTGCACGATCCGAAGGTGCTGATTCTCGACGAGGCCACCTCGGCACTCGACACGGCGTCGGAGCGGCGGATCCAGGCTGCGCTCGGCGAACTGGTGAGCGGACGCACCACGGTCGCTGTCGCTCATCGACTGTCGACGATCCAGGCCGCCGATGTCATCCACGTCGTCGATCACGGCAACATCGTCGAGTCTGGCTCGCACGACGAGCTCCTCGCGCTCGGCGGGGTCTACGCCGAGCTCTATCGGGAGCAGTTCGGCGACGGTGAGATCGAGACGACCACGAACGAAGGCACCGTCTACAGCGATGGTCGCTGCGAGTACTTCGCGAGCCTGATGGGGTCGGCCTGACCCATCCGTTCCGGACCGCTCGAACCGATCGGGGTCAGGCGATCAGGGCGCCCGTTGCTCCGAGTGCGAGGAAGACGATGATCGGTGTGAAGTAGGCGTCGTCGGCCTTGGCGAACTCGGTGTCGCGGATGGTCTTCGTGAACCCCGCCACTTTCGTGTCGCCGATCGCTCGCACCGTCAGCACGGCGACACCGATGCCGACGAGCCACGACACCACCGTCTGGTCCTGGCGGGTGGCGATGACGATGAGGGTGGCGAACGTGGTCAGGGCGACGGCGACCGCCAGCGTCGCGATCGGACCGGGGCGGTAGCCGTTCTCGCCCACCTGTGGTGCCGCTTTGTCGAGATACCAGGTGCCGCCGGCCGCCCAGTAGACGTGGAGCAGCGCGGCGGCGACCATCAACCCGGCGGCTGCGAACGCCCCGAGTCGAAGTGCCGACGTGCCGAGCACCCCATCGGCCTGCAACGCGGAGAGCCCGGCGAGCAGGAACAGCGGCCACGCCAGGTGGCCCCGCAACATCACGAATACCATCGCCGCCGACGCCATCGACGAGATGCCGATGGTGAGGAGCAGATTTGCGCCCAGCACGATGGCGGCGATCGCGAACCACGTGATCGAGGTGAGATGCCACGCGAAACGCAGGATCCGATCGAGGGCCCAGCGCGGCAGGTGCGTCGTCCACTCAGCAGCGAAGAGCGGCTTGAGGATGTCGCTCTCACCGAGCACCGAGTGCGCGATGCCCAGCAGGATGAAACAGCTTGCGACGACGAGCTCGGCGGTCATGGCGTTCCTCTTCCATACGGTTGCGTATGGTTCACCGTAACGTACGGAGGCGTATGGTGGAAGAGGGATGCAGGGGAAGTTGTGAGAAAGCTGTCACGTCAGGAGTGGATCGCCGGATCCTTCGACGCGTTGTGCGATGGCGGGATCGACGCGCTTCGAGTCGAGCCGCTGGCCAAGCGATTGGGCGTGACGAAGGGCAGCTTCTATCACCACTTCGAGAACCGCCGGGCCCTGCATCTGGCGATGCTGGCGGAGTGGGAACGTCTCGGCACGCTCGCGATCATCGATCAGGTCGCGGGAGCGGAGGTGGGCGCTGAGAAGCGGTTGCGAGCGCTCGCTCAGCGCACGATGGAGATCGATCCCATCTCGGATGCGATCGAGAACAGCATTCGCGCATGGGCGGCGACCGACGAGGTCGTGGCCGAGGCGGCGTTGCGCGTCGACGATCAGCGCATCGCATACGTCGTCGGTCTGCTCCGAGAGATCGGGTTGTCTCCTGCTCTGGCGAAGCGGCGCGCCCGGCTGCTCTACCGGGTGCTCATCGGCGAGTTCATGTGGCGCAACGCCGGTGGGCCGGCGACGACGGCGAAGGAGATCGACGAGGTCGTCGACCTTCTTCTCAAGCCCGCGTGAACGCTTTGATGTAGACGGCCTCGTAGGCGCGGAGTTCGAAACCGAGCTTCGTGTAGAGCTGGAACGCGCCGCCCGGGTTGTTGGTGTCGACGCCGAGCACCGCCTCGGTCATGCCGCGCGCTCGCAGGGCGACGAGGCTCCGCGCCAGCAGCGCGCCGGCGATGCCCTTGTTCCGCCAGTCGTGGTGGGTCGAGATGTACTCGGCGTAGCCCCGAAGGTGACCGCGTTCTTGATTCTCTGCGTGATCGATGAACGGCTTGACCTGCCCGACGATCGTTTCGCCATGCCACGCAACCTGCCAGAGCGTCTCGTCCCGGCGGGGGTCGTCGATGAGCCAGGTGTAGACCCCCTCGTCGATCTCCTGGAAGTCCCACTCGCCGCGGAAGCACTCGTGGTGAGCGGCGACGATCTCGCGCATCTGTGATTGCTCGACCGGACGGACCTCGACGCCGTCGGGAAGTGGGAGATCGGGAACGTCATTGAGGTGTGGGCGCTGCAGTGACGCGCCCCACTCGGTCGCGATGTAGCCGAGCGACTCGAACCATGCCGCTTCCCCCGTCGGTTCCTCGTCGGGGCCGGGGTGCTCTGCGTAGCCGCGAAAGCGGGCTCTCGGCACGGCGTCGGCAACCGATTCGAAGTGGGCCTCTTGGGCATTGACCGCGGCGGTGAAGAACGCTCGGGTCAGATGTTCGGGAAGGGCGGGAACGAACACCACGCAATCGCGCATGCCGGTGTCGAGATCCACGTGTGGCGTTCGGCCGTAGGCGATCGGGTGCCCACCCGCATCCTCGACGAGGTAGATGTCGAGGGCGGGATCGCAGTCGGTCAGGTTGGCGTAGTTGACGTCGAACTGTTCTGCCGTCGGCTGCTCGGGGTTGCCCTGCGCCTCGCGATAGGCCCCCAGGATCTCGGCCATCGCCGGGTGGTCGTCGCGCCCTCGGTAGGGGCGGGCCGTGTAGCCGGGAGGAAGGTCGAGTCGCTCGGCGAGGTGCACGTCACGACCTTACGCGTCGGCGAGTTTCTCAGTCGGTGGGTTTCTTGCCGTCCGGCTCGTGCGCGTCTGGATCTTGCGCTTCTGGATCTTGCGCTGCGTGTCAGGGGGAGTTCGGGCGGTAGATGGCGCTGGTGGCGTCGATGATCATGCTCATGGCCTCCGACGTCATGGTGGGGTCGTCGGCACCGGCGGAGCTGAGCGCCAGCGAGCCGAGGAAGATGAGGAGGGCGCCGAGTCCGACACCGATCGTGGCTGCGATTGCTTTCAACATTGGTCTGCTCTCGGTCTGGTTGGGAACGAGTGCAACAACCCGCCCGAGCCGGTCGAGGCTTCCGATTCGATGATGAACATGTTGGAAACGGCTGGTCGATTCGACCGTGATCGGGCTGCTCGGTGGGCAGCGCGTCAGCCGTCGGTCGAGACGGAGAGCAGGGTCTGGTACCACCGGTAGCTCTCTTTGGCGATGCGCTCCTGCGTCTCGAACTCGACCCGGACCAACCCCGTGCGACGACGCAATCCCTCGGTCCACTCGAAGCCGTCGAGTAGGGGTGCGAGGTAGCCGTCGATCATGGTGCCGGCGCGTTGTGCCACGACGATCACGCCGATGTGCGCCCACAACTCTCGAATTCGATCGTCGTCGGTGTAGATGCCGTCGAGATCCACGCCGTCGTGGGACGGGACCCCCTCTTCCATGATGATGAGGGGCATGCCAGGAAGAACGTGGCGGAACGTGGTGAGCGTCGTGCGCAGCGCACTCGCCGACCCGCTGTGAGCGACCCCGATGAAGTCGACGTCGAGCGACCGCGAGAATCGCGGCTCGGCGTCGCACAGCTCGATGCCGACGCGGGCGCCTGGCGCGTGGGCGCGGACGACCCGACGTGCCGCTTGGTGGGCTGCGAGCTGGTGGTCGGCGATCGTCGCCTGATTCTCGGGAGCGCCCTGAAGGGTGACGCGCTTCGGGTCGTGGAGGGTCGACCAGGTCTCCACCCGGTCGCCGAGTCGAGCACCGACGGCACCGGCGAAGTCGACGAAGGCATCGACCGTTCCTGTGTCGAGCCAACCGCCGTCGTCGTGATGGCGCTGGGGGAGATCCCAGTGGTGGAGGGCAACGATCGGCTCGATCTCGCGTTCCAGTAGGAGATCGACCATCCGGTCGTAGTGGTCGAGGCCCGATTCGCTCACGGACCGGGCGCCATCGGCCATCACGCGGGCCCACGAGACCGAGAATCGGTGCGCGCCAGCTCCCAGTTCGGCGATCAGCGCAACATCGCCATCGAGGTTCTCCAGGTGCTCGCTCGCACTCGATGGATCGCTGCCGTCGGCGATTCGCCCATCGTCGGCGAGACGGTCCCAGGTGGTTTCGGCCCTCGTGGCCCGAGCACCTTCGTTCTGGAGCGCCGATGATGACGTACCCCAGAGAAACGGAGCGTCGATGTCGAGTCGAGACGGCGGTGGAATGGGGTTGTCACCCGCGTGCGGCGCGCGGTCGACAGCGTGGTTCACGGTGATTCCTCGGTGGGTGCGGCGATGCGCACATTCAGGGCTGGCATGGGTGGCCAGAGGTGAATGGTAGCGCTTCCACAGTGAAGCATTTCCGTGTCGGGAAACGCAACCAAACGTCGGATTCTTCTTGCGCTACGCTCCCGCCGATGGCCGTGACGCTCGATGATGTTGCTGCAGCAAGCGGCGTGTCTCGGTCCACGGCATCGCGAGCCCTGAGTGGCGACCCGCGCGTGCGGGACGCAACCAGGACCAGGGTGAAAGCGGTTGCACAGAGCCTCGGTTACCAGGCCAACCATGCGGCTCGCAGTCTCGCAAAGGGCCGGACCGGGATGGTCGCCCTCGTCGTGCCCGAGACGAACCTCATTCAGAACCCATGGGTGTCGTTGATCATCACCGGTGTGTGTCGAGCAGCGCGGCGAACGGGTCGTTCGGTCAACCTCTGGATGGACCCATCGAGTGCCGATCGGGCGCCCGACGTCGTGCGTCACGGCGGTGTCGACGGGCTCATCGTGATGGCCAGCGAGTTCGGGACGCAGTGGACCGAAGACGTGCGTTCCAGCCCGCTGCCAACGGTGATGATCGGCGAGCATGCTGCTCTGTCGGAGTTGACGACGGTCGGATCGGACAACGATCTCGGCGCCCGCCTCGTCGCTCGGCACGTGCATGAGCTCGGACATCGACACGTCGGCGTCTTGGCCGGTCCACAAGTCCGGGCTGACGCCAGGGTCCGGCTTGCCTCCTTTCTCGACGAGATGGATCGGCTGGGTGCCCCGGTTCCCCACCACCTCGTCGTCGAGGGTGACTATTCCCTCGGCTCGGGGCTCGCCGGGCTGACCACCATCCTGGACGAGCGCCCGACCGCGGTGTTCGCGGCGAATGACTTGATGGCTGCTGGCGCCCTGCGCGGCCTGCGCCTCGCGGGGTTGTCGGTGCCCGGAGACGTGAGTCTGGTCGGGTTCGACAACCTCCCGATCGGCCAGGATCTCGAACCGGCGCTCACCACGGTCAACCAGGACCCCGTCACGATGGGCGAGGTCGCCGTGTCGCTCATGCAGAGCATGATCGACGGCGACTCGGCGCCATCGACACAGGTGCCGGTCGAGTTGATCACCCGCCGCTCGACCCGGGCGATCTGATCAGGCGAGCGGGCGGCCTGCCATCGAGCTGCTCGCTCGAAAGAGGAACCACGCGGCGGCGATGCCGATGAGTGCTGCGTTGGCGCCGATGGCGACCGGGATCGACGTGGCGTCGGCCAACAGGCCGCTCAACACCGGCGAACCGACGACGCCGATGTCGCCGAAGGTCCGGTAGAGGCCCATCGCGACCCCTCGCTGGTCTTCGGCGACGAGGTTGGCGACATAGGACGCCGGCGCCGGGCCGGTGATGCTCGACGCGATGGCCGACAGGGTCAGGCCTGCGATGAACATCGGAAGGGTGTCGGCGATCGCGACGATGCCGATGCCGATGCTGATGACGAACGCGGTGGGGACGATCAAGACCGTTGGTCCGAAACGATCGGCGGCCCAGCCGGCCGGCCAGATCAGCACCATGCCGATCACGCCGAGTCCCGTGAACAGCGCGCCGAGCTCCGCCACCTCGAGCCCGAACTCCTGGTTCAACTGGAGGGGAACGAGGGTCTGGCGGACGCCGGCCCGAATCGAGAAGACCCCCACCGACACGAAGCCGACCGCGAGAAAGTCCATCGACCGGAGCAGCGCGAAGCGGGGAGGTGGGTCGGTCGCGGCCACCTCGTCGGCACTTCGTTCACGAAGGGTCTCGGGGAGCCGGATGAAGCTGTAGGCGGCCGTGATCACGGCCGCTGCGGCCACGACGAAGAACGGTGCGGCGAGCCCGTACGCCTCGGCGACGAACCCGCCGATGGCCGGGCCGAAGCCAACACCGACGAGCAGTGCGCCCTGGTTCGTCGCGATGAAGCGGCCCCGCTGCTCGGGGCTGGCGATGTCGAGCAGGTAGATCTGTGCGCCGGTCATGTAGAAGCCCGAACCCAGCCCCGCCACGAAGCGGAACAGGAGCAGGATCCAGATGTTGTCGGCGAGGCCCGAACCGAGCATCCCGAGTGCCGTGATGGCCGGGCCGCCGACGAGGAGCACCCGGCGACCGCGGCGATCGGCGAAGGCGCCGGCGGGCACGTTGGTGACGAGTCTGGCGAGACCGAAGGCCGTGATCGTCGCGCCCACCATGGCCGTCGACACGCCGAAGCTCCTGGCATAGAGCGGAAGAATCGGACTGATGACCCCCTGGCCCGCCATCACGAAGACGGTCGAGATGCAGATGGCGATGAGTTGCTCGTAGCGCTTCATCGACTGCAGGGGTTGGTCATCTCATTCGACGCTAGCGGCGAGCACCCTCTGCGAAGTCGTGACGATGCTGAAGCGGTCGGCCAACCCTGCGAGCGCTGCGCCGTGCACGGCGGCGGCTGAAACGAGCTCGGCCGATCCGTCAGCGGACGGAAGATCGCGCGTCGCGGTGGCGTCGGACACGACGGTGGTGGCAATGCCGAGATCGAGTGCGGCTCGGGCCGTCGAGCTGACGCACATGTGGGTCATGAACCCGACGATGATGAGCGGCCGGGGCGTGGCAGCGCCGTCGAGTCGGGACAGCGTTTCGAGCAACGCGGTGTCGGCGAACGAGTTCGGAAGTCGTTTGGTGATCGTCGGCTCGTGCCCGACCGGCTCGATGCCCGGTAGGAATCGCCCGCCGTCCGCGGGGTCGAACGGTGATCCTGGAGCGCCGAGGTGGGCGACGTGAACGATGGGTGCGCCGGCGGCTCGGGCGTCGGCCATGAGCGTCTCGATCACCGCGGTCGCTCCTTCGACGCCTTCGAGTGGGAGGGCACCCGCCGCCGAATAGGCCTGCTGAGCATCGATGATGAGCAGCGTTGAGTCGGCCACCGGCGCCGGTCGGTCGGGCAACTCGGCGAGGGCTCGCAGCGTCTTTGGCGGGTGCAGGGTCTTTGGTGGGTGTGGCGTCTTTGGTGGGTGGGTCGTGTTGGTCATGTCTCGATCGTCGACGGGGTGCGGCCGGCTGACGAGAGGCGCAAGCGGCTATGTTCGATCAGAATGCGCCACACCTCAGCAACGCTCGACCAGCGCGCTCGCAATGCGAATCCGACGCAGGTCGTGGTGTGCGTCGTGCCGGAACGAGCGAGCCTCTTCGAGATCGCCACACCGTCGGCTGTTTGTGGACCGCACCGGTCGACGAACTGCGGCGTCGATGTGGAGTTCGTCGCGTGTGGAGTCCGCGACACGTCGTTTGCGGTCGAGGGGGCGCTGGGCCTCTCGGGGCTCGCACCGCTGGCGGATCACATCGAACGCGCCGACCTCGTCGTCGTCCCCACGTGGCCCATCGC
>CALLIQ010000598.1 GCA_938008925.1 uncultured Acidimicrobiales bacterium | reverse complement strand
GTGAGCGCCAAGCCCATCACGTCGAACCCCGGGCCGAGGTTGGCGGACGATGCGGGAGCGAAAACCTTGGTCACCAGGCGAGAGGATAGTGACCGGAACTACGCTCCGAAGGATGGAACTCAACGGATCACACGTCGTCGTCACCGGTGGCTCGCGCGGCATCGGCGCCGCCATGGCCCGAGAACTCGCCGCAGCGGGCTCCACCGTCACCCTCGTCGCTCGCAGTGCCGGCGCGATCACATCGCTCGCCGATGAACTCGGCGGCCACGCCGTCCCCGCCGATTTGCTCGACCGAGCCCAGGTCGACGAGCTGATCCCCAAGATCCAGGCCGAGATCGGCGACATCGACGTCTTGATCAACAACGCCGGCCTCGAGACCACGAACTACTTCAACGACGTCACGCCAGAAACCATCCGCGACCTCAGCGTTCTCAACTTCGAGACGCCCATGGTCCTCACCCGGGCGGCGCTCCCCGCAATGCTCGAGCGCAACCGCGGGCATTTTGTGTTCACCAGCTCCCTCGCCGGCACTGGCGGCTTCCCCGGGTTGGCCGTCTATGGCGGCACCAAGGCCGGCCTTTCCAACTTCGTCGCCGCGCTTCGCATGGAGTTGAAGGACACCGAGATCCACTCGACCGTGGTCGCCCCCGGTCCGGTCGACACCCAGATGTGGGACAACCTCGAAGACTCCGCCGACTTCGACGACATGTTGAAGCGGCTCCGTCAGTTCCAGCTCATTCCGAAGAAGACGCCCGAGTACATCGCCAAGCAGACCGTCGCCGCCATCGCCGGCAACAAGCGTCACGTGCGGACGCCGAAGCGCCTGATGACCAACGGCATGCTGCGCGAGGCTCCCACCCGCATCACCGAGGCGGTGCTGAAGGGCGTCACCCTCGGACCACAGCCAGGCTCGAAGTCTTAGTTCTGATCAGCCAGCGTCGTCTGCTCGCTACGACGACGACTGGGACAACAAGCCGTCGAGGCTGGTGTGAAAGTGCTGCAGCGCCGGTTCGTTGCGGCCGAACACGATCGTGTCGTGCGCGCCCGAGGCGAACCCTCGCTGTATCCCTGCGCATGTCTCGAAGTCTTCGCTGTCGGTGACCTCGACCAGCAGGTCGAGGTTGCGTTGCCAGTGACGCTCTGACCGCTCGCTGTCCGGCGGCACGTAGAGGCTCACGAACAGTTCGCACGCGTCGGGCGTCGGCCCCGGGTTCGCCCGATAGATCTGCACGTGATCCTGCTGATGGATCAGCACCGTGTTCGGCTGGAAGTAGTAGAGCACCGTGGCGTGTGGCAGCAGTGTCCACCGGGCTCGATCGACGTCGGCCAGCTCGTCGATGGAGCGTCGAGTCGACACCATGCGGCCGTGGGCACCGAACGAATCGAACAGGGCGAAGTCCGAATAGAACATCGGGTGGATCGTCTCGGTGTGCAGCACGGCGACGTGATACGCCTCCATGAACGTGTCGACGGCGAGCTTCCAGTTGATGTTGCGATCGAAGTTCCGGGAGCCGAACAGCCGGTAGCCGGCCAGATCGAGCGGGCCGAGCTCGTCCTCCGCTCCCCCGGCCGGGTGGGTGTCAGCCGACCGGGTCGCCCCGGCGTCGGCGGTCACCCAGATCATGCCGTCGCGCTCGGTCACCGGTATGCGTGTCAGGCCGGGCGAGGTCTGGTCGTCGAAGAACTCGCCGCGCCGCTGAGCGGCCAGGGAGCCGTCGAGGTGGTAGGTCCATCCGTGATACGGACACGACAGTCGGGCCGAGCTTCCGCAGCCGCTCGCCACCTCGGCGCCACGATGGCTGCACGCGTTGAGCATGGCGTGGAGCTCGCCGTCGCGATCGCGGGTCAGCACGACCGATCGGTCGCCGACGTCGACCGTTGCGAAGGTGTCGGGACCGGGCAGGAGACCGGAGAGACCGACGAGGTTCGGCGCGGTGTGGGTGAGGTGGCGTTCGCGCTCGAGCCGGGCCGGGTCGGTGTATTCGGCGGTCGGCACGCGCAGCGACGTCGGCGCGGTGTCGGTGCCTCGCCCGGCGGCCCGGTGGGCGTTGATTCGATCGATGAGGGCGAGCTGCGTCTCGGTTCTCATGCCCCCTGCCTAGTCAGTCTGCAGCCGCCGGTCGAACCCACAGCGATAGCGAGCGGGCCATCACCGTGCCGTCGGTGGCGAAGACCGCTGCGGCCGACGTGCGTTTGCGGCCGTCCCAGTCGGCGGGCCCGTCGCCGTGCCAGGCCACGAGGGCGTAGTCGGTCTCCGGTTCGAGCGGAGCCAACACCTCGACGCCGTATTGCACCGTCACACCACTTCCCGGCGTCGCCCCGCTGCGGGAGGTGAACCAGCCGCAGGCGCAGTCGATGGCCATCCAGACGAGGCTCTCGTCGAGTCCTCCGGTAGCGGCATCGACCGGCAGCCGGAGCGGTGTCGCGTAGCGACCGTCGTCGAGCGGACCGGCGTGCACGCGCAGCGACTCGGGACCGAGTCCGCACGAGAGGCACAGCGGCGCCGGATGATCGCCATGGGCCATCGAATGACGGGCCCGTGCCTCTTCGGCTTGATCGATCGAGACCGGATCGGTGACGGGCGCAGGGGTCTCCCACGGCGCCGCTTCGAGCAATGGCTGAACCGGATCGACGGGATCGACCATCACCCACCCGTCGGTGCCGTCTCGCAGTGGAGCGGACGTCACGACGAGATCGGTCTCGAGTGGGATCGGTCGACGCAGCGCGGTCGTGATCGAGGCCGGGCCGCCGAGCTCTGTGACCGCCCGGTGGAGCAGGTGGCAGGTGTAGCCACCCTGTCCCATGCCGGTCTGCCCCTGGCGAGCGGTCGGGACCCGCACGGTGATTGCCGACTTCGTCATCGCTTGCTCACTGGGTCGCCCGCGTGCCACCGATGATGGCCTCGTGCACGAGTTCGATCGGGTGTTTGGTCGGGACACCGACCGATTCGAGATGCATGCTGCAACCGGGGTTCGCACTGGCGACGACGTCGGGGGTCGCCCGATCGATGCTGGCCACCTTGCGGTCGCGGATCTGGCCGGCGAGCTCCGGCTGGAAGACCGAGTAGGCCCCGCCGGCGCCGCAGCACAAGCCATCGTCGTCGAGCTCGACC
>CALLIQ010000597.1 GCA_938008925.1 uncultured Acidimicrobiales bacterium | reverse complement strand
TCTGCTCGGTGTCGTTCACCAAGCATCAGACAGCACAGATCCCAGATTGCGGCCACTCGCTACCTCGTCGTGCGTTCGAGGCGGGGGGCCTCGGCATCGCTGCGAGAGCGAGGAGTCGGAAACTGGCAGCTGGACTGCCGTTCCGCGTGCGAACGTTTCGCACGGGATTTCTCAATCGTATCTGCCCTATCGGCGGAACTGTCCGATGGCGTAAGCGATCGCCGTCGAGCCCGCTCCGACCACGATGGCGGCCGCGCGACCGAATCCTGCGAGATCGCCCTTGGCCACCGAGGCCAAGTTCGCAGCGATGCCGGTGGGCAGCGTCGACAAGAGATACCGCTGCTCGGTTCCGAGTGAGCCGGAAGCCATGTCGCTCAACACCGCTTTCGATGCACCTTCGCCCCAACACCGCCGGGTGAAGTAGCGCCAATTCGATCGGCTCGCCGGGACGTGATGATCGATCCACGTGGCTGGCTCGTAGAGCAAGCGGCCGCCCGTCTCTCTGGCGAGACGGATCGAATACTCGGTTTCCTCTCCCCCGCCGAGGCCGGAGGCCTTGCGTCCGAGGTCCGATGAGAAGCTCCCGACTGCACGAGCCGAGTCGAGACGGAACATCGAGGCGCCACCGAAGGTGTTGCGGACCTCGGCAACCCCAGTCGGTTGTCCCCGGTACGAGCAGCCGAAGACCCAACCGAACTCCTCCGGGTACCAGGACGGCTTGTCGGCCCACAGCGGATCGACCCGACTTCCGACACTGACCACGTCATCGGCCTCGAAGTGGGCGCGAAGACGCTCGATCCAGCGAGGCTCGGCAATGCCGTCGTCGTCGAGGAAGGCGACGAATGATCCCTTGGCATGGTCGAGCGCGGTGTTCTTGCCGCCCGACAGTCCCCGCTCGTGTTCGTTCTCGATCACCTCGACGCCGGCGAACTCGTCGCGGCAACGCTGGGCGAGCCCCGGGTTGTAGTCCACGACGAGCAAGATCTCGAGCGGGGGGAGGCTCTGGCTCTCGAGCGACGCGATGGCGTCGCCGATCTGTTCCCACCGCTCGTCGGTGTAACAACACACGACAGCCGACACATCCGGCGCCGACGTCCGTACCGTCGGCACCGCTCCGTTCTCTTCAGGCTCCACCGTGTTCCCTCCTCGAACCACCGCTTCGCTCGAGGGTAGGCACGGGTGGCCGAACGCGTCGACGGGTCAGCTGACCCCCACCAATGGGATGTCCCGCCCTTGTCGGTCATGCCGGCCGATGGGAGACTGTTGTCTAGCGGGCGTCGCGAGGGAACGGCATCGGTGGAGGGAAATGATGGGGCAGGCAGCTGCGCGCTGTGATCAATCAACGCATGACACGTTCGAGGATGAAGCTGAGAACGAGCATCAACCGAGCGAGCGCTCGATGAACGCTCACGAGAACGAACACGATTCCGTCGGGAAGGATGGTCGCTTCGATCCGATCTGGGTGACGAGCTGGGATGTTCGTACCGACTGCACTCACGTCGATGTCCCGACCGACGAGCCGGTTCGATACGGCTCGGCGCGCGTGCTCGTCACCGACGGAATCGATCCGGTCGGCTTCGTGAACGCACCGATCGACGGCGGCCGTGTTGCGATCGCGTCCGCAGCCGAGGCGCTGTTGAACGATCACCGATCGAAGACGAGCGGCACCGCCTCTCCGTCGGCGACCGCCACCCAGCCGACATCCGGCGTGGTCGAGGCCGGCGACGCACTCGTGGGTGCCACTCCTGACCTCGTCTCGGTCATCATCACCACGAACAACCGTCCAGCCGAGCTGCGAGCGGTCCTTCGCGGCCTCGAGATGCAACAACGCCGAGCTGACGAGGTCATCATCGTCGACAACGGCGGCGTCGACCGACGGCCGCAGTTGGGGCTCGATGAACTCGACTTCCCCGTTCGCTATGTGCAGGCGCCGTCGATCGGGATGTGCTTCAGTCGGAACGTCGGGGCTCGCCGAGCGAAGGGCGATCTGCTCGTCTACCTCACCGACGACGCGATCCCTGCTCCGCACTGGCTCGATGAATTGGTTCGTGCTGCCGGGCAGCCCGGCGTCGGTGCGGCGTACGGGGCGACCGTCCCGCTCCGCCTCGAGAACCCGGGCCAGATCCTCTTCGAGCAGGCGTTCAACTGGAGCGCAAAGCAGGGCCTCGACGCTCGCATCCTCGAACCGTTCGGCGTCGCCACCGACCCGCTTGCCCCATACCGCCTGTCCGACTTTCCAGCCGGCGCGCAAATGGCACTGTGGCGCCACTGGTACGACGAGGTCGGTGGCTTCGACGATGCGATCGGCGCCGGCACCCTCGTCCGAGGCGGTGACGATCTCGACATCACGAGCCGACTCTTGATCGCCGGTTCGCGAGTCGCCCTCCAGCCATCCGCTCTTGCGTGGCATGACGATGACACCACACTCGATTCGCTGCCCAACAAGATGTACGCATACGGCACGGGTCTCTTCGGGTTCTTGATGAAGCACCTGGTCGATCCGACCAGCCGGCCGGTCCTCCTCCGGCGGATCCCCGTCGGCATCAAGCTCGTTGCGACCGCTCCATGGAACGTCGAAGGCATCGAGTCGATCGAGCCCGACCCGGTCGAGATTCCCGGAGACATGAAACGCCGCCACTTCAGGGGCCGAGTCGCCGGCCCACTGCTCTACCTCCGCTC
>CALLIQ010000596.1 GCA_938008925.1 uncultured Acidimicrobiales bacterium | reverse complement strand
ATGGCGGCCTGGGCATTGCCCTTCTCGCCGCGGCGCACGCGAGCCAAACGCTCGTCGAGCTTCTCCTTGCCACCGAGCAGGCAGCGTCCGGGAACACGCACGTCCTCGAGAACAACCTCGGCGGTGTGCGAAGCCCGGATGCCGTGCTTCTTGTACTTCTGGCCCTGGCTCAGACCCTTGGTTCCGGGAGGCACGATGAAGCTGGCGTGGCCCTTCGAGCCGAGCTCGGGGTCGACAACACCGACGACGACGTGGATGTCGGCCATGCCGCCGTTCGTGATCCATGCCTTGGTGCCGTTGAGGATCCACTCGTCGGTGGCCTCGTCGTAGACGGCTGACGTGCGGTAGCCGCCGACGTCAGAACCCGCGTCTGGCTCCGATGCGCAGAACGCGCCAGTCTGAACCTTGGACGCATCGCCGTAGCACTGCGGCACCCACTCCATGACCTGCTCGCTCGTGCCGGAAGCGGCGATACCGGCGGCGGCCAGACCCGAGCCCATGATGGCCATGCCGATGCCGGCGTCGGCCCAGAACAGCTCCTCGATTGCGACGACCATCGACAACCCGGTCGGGTCGTTCATCATCATCTCGGCCATGAACTCCCAGCCGTACAGGCCGATCTGGGCGGCCTCTTCGACGATGGGCCACGGGAACTCTTCGCGCTCGTCCCACTCCTCGGCTACCGGACGGATGGCCTCGACGCCGAAGTCATGGATCCACTTTTGCAGCGTGATCTGGTCCTCGTTGAGCTTCATGGAGAAGTCGGTCATGGTGTTCCTCGAATCACTGGGGAGGCGGGTACCTCGGACTGGCTGCGCTGCGGCTACTTACGCGCGTCGGCCAATAATGATGATTATTGAAGAGACGATAACGGAGATTATCGACGCGCGGAAGACCGATCCGGAAGAAAAGTCTCCGATTGTTTCGACCGCTGGCCAGACGACGTTTCACCGCCACGCGGCGGCGCACGGCCAACACGAGCCCGAAATCGCCTCGTCGGACTACGGTGCTGGCGTGCGGACGGGTGGGTTGCCGGCGGGGCGCGTGACGTTCTTGATGTCAGACATCGAGGGAAGTACGCGCCTCTGGGAAGCCGAACCCGACGCCATGCGGCTCGCCCTGGCGCACCACGACGACGTCATCACCCAGGCCATCGAGCACAACGGCGGCCACGTGTTCAAACACACGGGTGACGGCTTCGCTGCGGTCTTCGAGACGCCCGCATCGGCGCTCGAAGCTGCGGTCGCTGCGGCGGCCGGGCTGACCGACGCCGACTGGGCAACCTCGATCGACATTCGCTGCCGCTTTGGGCTCCACACCGGCGACGCCGATCCAACGGGCGACGACTACTTCGGCCCGACGATCACCCGATCCGCCCGGGTCATGGACTCGGGCAACGGCGGCCAAATCATCGCCAGCGCCGCGACCATCGCCGGCTTCGGCGACGCCGTTCCGACCGGCATCACCCAAGTCGATTGCGGCGAGCACCGCTTGAAAGATCTCGGCGAGCCGCTCCACCTTTACCGCATCGAATCCCACGGATCGCTCGACACCCGCCACCTGCGCACCCTCGAATCGAAGCCGCACAACCTGCCGGTGCAGCTCAGCAGCTTCATCGGACGCGAACACGAGATCAAGACAACCATCGACCTCATCCGCGAGAAGCGGCTCGTCACCCTCACCGGCATCGGCGGCGTCGGCAAGACGCGCCTCGCACTCCAGATCGCCGCCGAGATGCTCGGCGAGTTCGAACACGGCGTCTGGTTCGCCGAGCTCGCGGCGTTGCGCGACCCCGACCTGATTCCCGACGCGGTTGCGACCGCGCTCGGCACGCCCCAAGATCCCGGTCGCTCCGCGACCGCGCGCATCCTCGACCACCTCCGCAATCGCCAAGTGCTCCTCGTGCTCGACAACTGCGAGCACCTGATCGACAACGTCGCCGACCTCGTCGACGAGATCCTGCGCTCGTGCCCCGACTCACAGGTCCTCACCACGAGCCGCGAGGGTCTCGCCGTGCTCGGCGAAGCACTGTTCCGGGTTCCGTCGCTGTCGGTCGACGCCGACGCGGCGGCCGTCACGTTGTTCGTCGAACGAGCCCAGCTGGTGCGTGACGACTTCTTCATCGACAACTCGAACCGCGACGTCGTCATCTCGCTGTGCGAACGCCTCGACGGCATCCCGCTCGCCATCGAGCTGGCGACCGCCCGACTCAAGATGCTCACCATCGAACAGATCGCCGAGCACCTGGGCGATCGATTCCGGCTCCTCACCGGCGGCAGCCGAACCGCAGTCGAACGACAGCGCACGCTGCTCGCGATGATGGACTGGTCCCACGACCTGCTCAACGACGAAGAACAGGCCGTACTGCGTCGACTCGCCGTCTTCTCTGGCGGCTTCGACTACGAGTCGGCCGAGCGTGTCGTCGAATCCGACGACCTCCCCGGCTTCGTCGTACTCGACCTGCTCGGACGCCTGGTCGAGGCGTCGCTCGTCATCTTCGACCGCGTCGGCGAGCCTCGCTACCGGCTCCTCGAAACCGTCCGCCAGTACTCGCTCGACAAGTTGTTCGACACGGGCGAAGCCGACGACGTGCGCCGCAGCCATTGCCAACACTTCTTGGCCCGCAGCTCCGAGCTCGAGACCAAGTTGCTTGCCGAGGGCCACGACGCCATGTCGGATTGGTTCCGCGACCTCGACAACTACAGAGCCGCGCTCACCTGGGCCATCGGCATGGAAGAAGGCGACCTCGCGCTGCGACTCGCCGTGTCGATCCGGTGGTTCCTCTGGGGCGAGGTCATGAACCGCGAAGCCGCGACCTGGCTGAAGTCCGCCGTCGAGATCGCCGAGCGCGATCATCCGTTGTTCGCTCGGGCCGTGGCGTTCGCGACCACCGACTTCGGCAACGTCGACGATCGAGAACAGGCCGAAGTGATGGCCGACCTGGCCCAGGAACTGATGGAGACCACCGACGACCTCGCCAGCCGCGGCATGTTGTCGAACAGCCTCGCCAACCGGCGCATGTACGTGAACCTCGACGAAGCCGACCAGCTCTACCGAGAAGCCGTCGAGCACCTGCGAGCCGCGGGCGACCCGGCGTGGACCTCGCCGCTCCAGAACCGAATGCTCATTGCGCTCCTCACCGGCGATCCGAGCTCGGGTCATGAGGTCCTCGGACTGCTCGAAGAAGCGGTGGGGCTCGTGGGTACCCGAGTGCATGCCGACGCGGTCCGAGCCACCTATGCGCTGATGTTTGGTGACTACGACCAGGTGCTGGCGATCGCCAAGGCGAACACGCCGACCGACCGGTGGGAAGAGTCGATGCTGATCCTGGTGAGCGGACTGGCCAAGCGAGCACTCGGCGATGCCGAAGGCGCACTCGCCACGCTCAACCGGCTGCTCGACGAGGTCGGCGTCGGCTTCGGCAACCTGGCCGGCTGGCATCGAGCGACCGCCCGGCTCGAGCTCGGCGACATCGCCGGAGCGATCGACTCGCACGTATCCCTGGCCGAAGGCTGGCCTCTGCAAGCGACCCGAGACACCGGCTTCTGGCTACTGGTTGCGACCGAGCTCGGCCACCATGAAACGGCGGCACGCATGCTCGGCTTCTGGGAACGAACCGCAGCCGAAAACGCCCACGGCCTCTGCGAGTGGGAGCTACCACAACACGACGCAGCAGTTGAGCAGTCCCGCGACGCACTCGGCGAAGACCGGTTCGACGCACTCCGCTCCGAAGGCGCCGCGCTCGAATTCGCCGACCTCGGCATCGACGCCATGCGAGAAGCAGCGCTCGCGACCTGAACTCGCCGCGGCCTGAAGCCGCTAGTCGGAGCCGAAGACCTGCTGCTGGTAGTAGGCCGCCACCTCGAAGGTCGGGAGAAGCGACTCGGGCGCTGCGAACAGCCCGTCGTTGGGAACGGCAGCGGTCCCATCGGGATCAACCCACGTCGTCACCATGAGCAGGTACGGCCGCGGCGTCGCCACCTCGAAGTTCGAATCGTCAGACAGGTCTGCGGTCAGCAGTCCGGCAATGGCATCTCGCCCGCCAACGGCATTGAGCCCGTCTGCAGAGTCGAACGCCACCAGGTCGATGCGGAAGTACGGGTCAGCGTGCTCGACGCTCGCCACGTCACTCGCGCCAAGGTCGCGAGCGCTCACGCTTGGCTCCACCTGGACCATTGCTTCGCACGAGAACGAGTTGACGGTCGTGAGGCCGCCGGTCAGGCTCCGGATCGCATCGGCGAACTCGGGCGCCGTCGTATCGAGATCGGGCCAGAGATCGCTCGGGCCGCTCGACCCGGCACACGCTTCGTCCGAGGTCGCGTCACCCGAGGAAGAGGATGCAGCAGCAGCATCGTCTGGGTCGCTCGGTTCGGCGACGACGGTGCTGCTCGATCCACACGAGGCGACGAGTGCGCCTATCGCGATCAGCCCGAGCAGCCGGATGGTCCACGTTCGAACGGTCATGGCGTCTCCACGGTCAACAAGGCAGCCGCAGCTCGCCAGTCGGCGGCCTTCTCGTCCTTTTCGGGATTGTCTCGTCGATGATCCACCAGCTCCAGCATGGCATCGAAATCATCGCTATCTCGGTTGGTCGCCGCAATGTAGGCATCTTCCAGCACGTCGATATCGCCATCGAAGTACGCCGCAGCCACGGCCTCTTCGCCAACGACGGCGACGAGCTGTTCTACGAAGCGGAAGTTCTGGGTGTAGCCCCGCTCGGCGATCGTCTCCGCCGCCTCGTCGTTCGGCGTGGCGGGATCATCGATCGTGTCGATCACCTCTCGGGTGAAGTACTCGGTGACGCCCTCGTTGAGCGCCTCGGCCCGCCTGATCAACTC
>CALLIQ010000595.1 GCA_938008925.1 uncultured Acidimicrobiales bacterium | reverse complement strand
GCCTACCGCATGCGGTTCCAAGCCGACGACCGGACCCTCACCGAGGACGAGGTGGCCGAGACGCGCCTGAAGATCATCAACGCCGTGTCGAAGAAGCACAGCGCCCAACTGCGATAGCGCAGCCTGGTGCGTCGCCTCGGTTCGGCGAAGCGAAGGTCTCCCGTCCAGCCGTTTGCTGCCGATTCGAGGCACCATGTCTGACATGACTTCCACGCCGACCGAGACAGAATCGAACGCGAGCGATGCGGACCTCACCGCTGCCGATGTTGCCTGGAACCTCGAGACCCTTCTTCCCGATGGCAAGACGGCCGATGATCTGCTGGCCGAGGCATCGACGCTCGCAGACGCAGTCGGCGAGTACCGGGGCCGAGTCGCAACGCTCGACGCCGCCGGTCTCGCCGAGCTGATGGGCGACCTCGCCGTGATCGGCGACTTGATGAGCCGCGCCGGGCACTACGCCATGTTGAAGTTCAGTGAGAACACCGCCGACCCCGAGGCCGGCGCGGCGATGATGGCGATGGAAGAGGCCGGCACCGAGATCAGCACCAAGATGCTGTTCGTCGACCTCGAGTTCGCCGCTGCCGATGACGATCACGTCGATGGGCTCATCGATGACCCCGCGCTCGAGTTCTGCCGTCACCACCTCGAGACGATGCGCCTCAACCGGCCACACCTGCTCACCGAGGCCGAGGAGCTCATCCTCACCGAAAAGGGCGTCAGCGGTTCCTCCGCGTGGGTCCGTCTGTTCGACGAGTTGACCTCCGCCATCACGATCGATCTCGACGGTGAGACCCAGCCCTTGTCGTCGGGTCTGTCGGCGCTGCAGCACCCGGACGGCGCCGTCCGTGCCGCCGCAGCCGAGGCGGTCACCGACGGGCTCGAGCCAGGGCTTCGCACCCGAGCCTTCGTCTACAACACGCTCATGCTCGACAAGTCGGTCGACGATCGTCTCCGCAAGTTCGACTCGTGGGTGTCGTCCCGAAACCTGTCGAACGAGGCGTCGGACGAGTCCGTCGATGCGCTCGTGCAGGCCGTTGTGGGCCGCTACGACATTCCCCAGCGCTGGTATGCGCTGAAGGCGAAGGTGCTCGGCGTCGACAAGCTCAAGGACTACGACCGCAGCGCGTCTGTCGCCGAGAGCGAGTCGCAGATCGGCTGGGACGAAGCGAGCACGATCGTTCGTGATGCCTATGCCTCGTTCTCGCCCGAGCTCGCCGGCGTCGTCGACCGCTTCTTCGACGAGGGCTGGATCGATGCGCCGCAGCGTCCGGGGAAGCGCCCTGGCGCCTTCTGTGCGTACACCGTCCCATCGCACCATCCGTATCTGCTGCTCAACTGGACCAGCCGCAACCGCGACGTGCTCACCCTCGCCCACGAGTTGGGCCACGGCTTGCACGCCTACATGGCCCGTGACCAGGGACTCTTCCATCAGTCGACGCCTCTCACACTCGCCGAAACCGCATCGGTGTTCGGCGAGACGGTCACCAACAACCGGCTGCTGTCGATGATCGACGACCCGGGGGAGCGGTTCGCTCTGTTGGCCTCGACACTCGAAGACGGCATCGCCACGGTGTTCCGCCAAATTGCCATGAACCGTTTCGAGCACCACTGCCACACCGCCCGTCGCGAAGAGGGCGAGCTGTCGGTGGAGCGTTTCGGCGACATCTGGGCCGACACCCAGACGGCGATGCTCGGCGATGCCGTCGAGGTCACCGAGGGCTATCGCAGCTGGTGGAGCTACATCCCGCACTTCATCGGGACGCCCGGTTACGTCTACGCATACGCCTATGGCCAGCTGCTCGCACTGTCGGTGTACGCCCGCTACGAGGAGCGAGGCGCCGATTTCGTGCCGTCGTACCTCGAGCTGCTCAGCCTCGGTGGGTCGAAGAAGCCGGAAGAGCTCGGCGCCGTCGTCGATTGCGACCTGGCCGATCCGGGTTTCTGGGACGCTGGCCTCGCCATCATCGACGGTCAGCTCACCGCGGCAGAAGAGGCCGCCAAGGCCGCCGGCCGCCTCTGATCGTCGGGTCAGCGCTCGTCAGATCTGGCGAGCGCTGAGTGCCTCGACGGCGGTGGCAACCCTCGTGCAGGCATCGTGGAGGTCCTCTTCGTAGGGAACCACGATGTCTGCGTGCTCGGCGGTCGGGTCGACGAACTCGTCGTGCATCGGTTTGACCGTCGCTGCGAACTGGACCGCCACCGACTCGGGCGTTCGGCCTCGCTCGGCGACATCGCGCTCGACCCGACGCTCGAATCGCACGTCTTCGGGGCATTGCCGGAACACGCTGAGGTCGAGGCGAGCCCGCAGTTCCGGGTAGGCGAGCAACAGAATGCCCTCGACCACCACCACCGGACGAGGTTCGAGTACGTCGACCTCTGCGGTGCGGGTGTGGGTCGCGAAGTCGTACACGGGGACCGCAGCCGGTCGGCCAGCAGCGAGATCGCCGAGATGCTCGGCGATGAGCGGACCGTCGAGTGAGTCCGGATGGTCGTAGTTGACTTCGGCGCGCTGGTCGGGCGTGAGATGGCCCTGGTCGCAGTAGTAGGCGTCGAAGGCGAGCCCGACCGCCCGATCCGGTCCGAGCCGTTCGATCAGCAGGCGAGCGAGCGTCGTCTTTCCCGAACCGCTTCCCCCACAGATTCCGACCACGAGTCCCACGGGTCAGGGATGCTAGCGCCCCGCCATGACCCCGAGCGTGGCGACCAGCGATAGCGTCGCTCGGGTGCTGGAATCGCTTCTCGACTGGCTCGAATCGCTCTCGAGTAACCCGTGGTTCTACGCGCTCATCTTCGCGATCGCATTGCTCGATTCCGTCGTGCCGGTCGTGCCCAGCGAGACCACGGTCATCCTCGGCGGCATTGCGGCTGGCCAGGGCGAACTCTGGATCGTCGCCGTGATCGCGCTCGGAGCGGTCGGCGCGTTCACCGGCGACAACCTGGCCTACTGGCTCGGACGTCGAGCGGGCGATT
>CALLIQ010000594.1 GCA_938008925.1 uncultured Acidimicrobiales bacterium | reverse complement strand
TGCCGAGCGATCGAGCGCCTTGCGCCTCGCTTGCACGATCATTCCCGGCTCCGAATCGAGCCCGACGAACGTGCCGTTTCCATCGACAGCCGACTCGGCTCGCACGACCAGCTCGCCGGTTCCACAGCCGATGTCGAGCAGTGCGAGCCCCGGTCTGAACCCGGCGAGCTCCAGCGTGCCTTCGTGGACTCGATCGACTCGGCCGAACGCAATGACGCTGGCGACACGGTCGTAGTGCCGGACCCAGAACGGGGTCGCCTCCAGCGTGTGTTCGCCGTCGGCTGGGTGGAAGTGTCCGTGGATTCGGCTGGCCAAGCTCATGTCGCTCCCTCGCGCACGATGGCGTGCGGTTTTCGGTCCTGCAGTCTTGTGGTCGTACGGTTTTGGTTCGCGAAACCGAACAAGATGTTCGACAGGAACGTACGCTCGGCCGAAAACCTGGACAACAACCAATGCCGACGAGATGTCCAGTACCGAACAGAGTCGACAGATTGTGCGGAAACGACATGCCCCACTCGAGTGATGGAAACCCGGCCCCCGAATCCGGCTCCGGCGACGGTCGGCGGGTGGACCGGCGCGTGCAGCGCACGCGCGAGGGACTGCACCACGCACTGCTGGATCTGATCCTGGAGAAGCGCTACGACAAGATCACCGTGCAAGACATCATCGACCGGGCCAACGTCGGCCGCTCGACGTTCTACGCCCACTTCCTCGACAAGGAAGATCTGCTCGAGCAGGGCCTCCGCCAGATCGGTCAGCAACTCCACCAATCGATGGCCGAACGATCCGACGACGGGCCCGAGGGCGGAGGGGAGGCCGACAGCATCCTCAACAGCCATGTCTTCTTCGTCCACGCCTACGCCAACCGCGATCTCTATCGAGCGATGATCAGCGGTGGAGGCGGCGACTTTCTCCTCGACACGGGACGCAAACACTTCACCGCCGGTCTCGAGGCGCATCTCAGCGAGCGAGTGGCGACCGGCGGCAAGCAAGAGATCCCCACCGCCGTCGTCGCCCGCTACCTCGCCGGAGCCATGATGTCGATCCTGACCTGGTGGCTGGCCGAAGACATGCCCTATCCGCCGGAGACGATCAATGCGATGTACGAATCACTCGCTCGTCCGAGCCTCGAGGCACTTCGATGACCGGGCCAACACGAATCATCGGAGCGGGCCGGGCCGGACGCTCGCTCCATGGAGCGCTCGAACAGGTCGGCCTCGACACCGAACTCCTCGATCGCACGACCGACAACCGACGTGCGCTCGACGGCGCCCGCATGGTGATCCTCGCCGTGTCGGACGATGCGATCGCTGAGGTCGCAGCGTCGCTCGAACCGGGCGACGCCGTCGTCGCCCACGTCTCGGGCTCCCGCACGCTCGAGGTGCTCGCACCACATCGACGTCGAGCCTCCATGCACCCGCTGATGTCGCTACCGAACGCGACGACCGGCGCCGCCAGACTTCTCGACGCATGCCACTTCGCCGTGTGCGGCGACGATGCAGTGCTCGAAATCGTCGATGCGCTCGGCGGGATCGCGTTCGAGGTCGCCGACGCCGATCGGCCGACCTATCACGCGGCCGCGTGCGTGGCCGCCAATCACATCGTGACCCTTTGCGCCCAGGTCGAGCGCCTCGCCGACGACGTCGGCGTCCCCGCCTCGGCCTTCTGGGCGATGGTCGAGACGTCGGTGGCGAATGTCACCGAGACCGGGGCAGCCGCAGCGCTCACTGGGCCTGCGGCCCGCGGCGACTGGGGAACGATCGCCGCCCACCTCGAGTCGATCGGCGAGGGGGAACGGGCCCTGTACCGTGCTGTCGCGAAAGCCGCCGCGGCGCTGGCGGGAAACGACTGGCCAGACGGGCTCCTCTGACATGCCGATCACCACGATCTCCTCCATCGCCGAACTGCGAAGCACGCTCGATGCCGCCCGCGCGGCCGGCCGCCAAGTCGGCGCGGTGCCGACGATGGGCTACCTCCACGACGGACACGCCTCGCTCATGCGAGCGGCGCGGGCCGAGAACGACGTGGTCGTCGCCACCATCTTCGTCAATCCGCTCCAGTTCGCCGAGGGCGAGGATCTCGCCGACTACCCCCGCTCGATCGAGGCCGACACCGAACTCGCCGAGGCGGCGGGCGTCGACATCTTGTTCACGCCAAGCGTCGACGAGATGTATCCGTTCGGCCCGGTGCTCACCACCGTGACCGTGTCCGACATCTCCTCCGGCTGGGAGGGCGTCACACGTCCCACCCACTTCGCCGGCGTGGCGACGGTCGTCGCCAAGCTCTTCAACATCACCGGGCCGGTGCATGGCTACTTCGGCGAGAAGGACTTCCAACAGCTGGCCGTGATCCGGCGCATGGTCGACGACCTCTCGATCCCCGTCACCGTCGTTGGTTGCCCGATCATTCGCGAAGACGACGGTCTCGCCATGTCGAGCCGCAACGTCTACCTCACCGCCGATCAGCGTGCGGCCGCACCGGTGCTGCGGGCCGCGCTCGACGCCGGACTCGCCGCCATCAGCGATGGTGAGCGCAGCCCCGACGCCGTCACAGCGATCATGGCCGCGGTGATCGAGGACGAACCGCTCGCCGAACTCGACTACGTCGCTGCCGTTGACGCAGCGACACTCGAGACGCCCGAACACCTCGATGGCGACACCCGTTTGCTCATCGCCGCCCAAGTCGGCAAACCTCGCCTGATCGACAACGACGGCATCACGATCCAATCGTGATTCGCTCGGTCGATCCGAGCCCCTGAACGACGCGAGTCCCGAAAGCACCGAGAGGCCATCATGGCGAAGGTCACCGTTCCCCAAATCGAAGCATCGAAGGTCCGCAACGGATCCGAGCCGCTCGTGATGGTCACCGCGTACGACGCGCCGTCGGCTCGCGTCGCGAGCGAAGCCGGCGTCGACATGATCCTGGTCGGCGACTCCGTCGCCATGGTCGCGCTCGGCTACGACGACACGCTCCAGGTCACCGTCGACGACATGGTGCATCACACCGCCGCCGTGGCTCGGGCAAACCCGGACGCGCTCATCATCGGCGACATGCCGTGGATGAGCTTCCACGTGTCGGTCGAGGAGACGGTCAAGAACGCCGCCCGCCTCATTCGAGCAGGCGCGCAGTGCGTGAAGATGGAGGGTGGTCGCAAGCGGATCAAGATGATCGAGGCCATCCGCGCTGCCGAGATCCCCGTCATCGGCCACGTCGGCCTCACACCGCAATCCGCCAACGTCATGGGCGGGTTCAAGATCCAGGCTCGCGACGCCCACGACGTCCGGCGAACGATCGCAGCAGCGAAGGGCCTGGCCGCCGCCGGCTGTTTCGCGATCGTGGTCGAGGGCGTCCCCGACGTGGCGGGCAAGCTCATCGCCGACGCCGTGGACATCCCGATCATCGGCATCGGGGCGGGGGCCGACGTCGATGGCCAGGTGCTCGTCTATCACGATGTGATCGGGCTCGAGAACCGCTTCAAGCCTCGCTTCGTCCGACGCTACGGCACGGCATTCGAGGATCAGGTCGAATCGATCACCGCATACGCGAACGACGTTCGGAGCGGTGCGTTCCCCGCAGACGCCGAGATGTACAAGGCCAACGACGAGCTCTCCGAAGCGCTCGGCCTCTACGGCTCGAAGCCCACCTGATGGGCGGTGGAGCGCGCAGCGAAGCAATCCGCTTGATCGGGTCTGCGGTGGCCGTCCTGGCCGAACTCGAGGGTGGCGACAGCGCCGAACCCGAGCACCACAACCGCATCGGCCGTCTCACCGACCACGGCATCTCTCGTCGAGTCGACCACCAGATCCGCCAACGAGACACCGGCGACTCCGCTTGGTCGAGCGTCGAGGTGGCCGACATCGCCCGCATCGCCGAGGCCGATCAGAACCTGCTCGTCGTGCTCGGCTCCCACAAGAGCGGCTACATCCGCCAAGAGGCGGCGCGCCTCGGCATCGCCATCGTCGAGTCCGGCTCGGCCCGGCCCGGCATCACCCGCATGCTCGCCCAGCGAGCGCTCGACTCGATCCCCGACATCCGAACCGTCGGCGCCGACGGCGTGGCCGCCCTGTTCGCAATGGAGCTCGCGTCGGACAACGAGGGCCGACTCCCGACCGCCGTCGAGCGAGGGGCGCGCGAGATCACCGAGCACACCAAGAGCCCCGAGTTGTGTCCGGAACTCGTGATGAACGCGCTCGACCTGTTCGAGCAACGCGTCGGCCGCTACTCGAACAACGGCAGCCGCGACCATCACCGCCACAACCTTAAAGAGGTCGATCGTCGCGAGCAGATCCTGTCGGAGCTTCGCCGGACGCACGATCAGCTCGAGGACGAGCGGGCGATCACCGCCGGTCAACGACTCATCGCCTTCTACGAAGCGTCGATGACCCCGGCCTGACGAACCCGGCCTGACCGCGCCAGCATCGACGGGTTCAGCCGAGCCTCACCAGCTGGTGGCGATGTACTGGGTCTCGCAGAACTCGTAGATGCCCTCGCTCGCGCCCTCTCGGCCGAGACCCGATTGCTTCATGCCGCCAAAGGGCGCTGCCGGATCGGACATCGCGCCGCGATTGAGGCCGACCATGCCCGACTCGAGACGCTCGCTGACGGCGAGACCGCGCCCGATGTCGGTGGTGTAGACGTAGGCGGCGAGCCCCATCTCGGTGTCGTTGGCCTGTTCGATCATGGCGTCGGTGTCGGTGAAGGGAATCACCGGAGCGACCGGCCCGAAGATCTCCTCGCCGGTGATCGGCGAATCGGCGGCGACATTGCCGAGCACGGTCGGCTCGTAGAAGAAGCCGGGACCGTCAACAGGGGATCCGCCGAGCGCGGTGGTGGCTCCGGCGCCGACCGCCGCCTTGACGAGTCCGTCGATCGATTCGATCGCAGCCGCGTCGATCATCGGCCCGCACGACACGCCGGCATCCATCCCGTTGCCGACCTTCACCTCGGCCATCGCCGCAGCGAGCTTCTCGGTGAACGCATCGGCGACGCCAGCTTCGGCGTAGAAACGGTTGGCGGCGGTGCAGGTCTCGGCCGAGTGACGCATCTTCGCCACCATCGCGCCCTCGACGGCCGCATCGAGATCGGCATCGTCGAACACGATGAACGGCGCGTTGCCGCCCAGCTCCATCACGGTCTTCAGAACCCGGTCGGCCGACCGCTTGAGCAGAACCCGACCGACCTCGGTCGACCCGGTGAACGAGACCATTCGGACGGCCTTCTCTTCCACCGTCGCATCGAACCAGGCGCCCGATCCGGAGGTCGGCATGATGTTGACGAGGCCAGCCGGGACGCCGGCCTCCTCGAGCAGTTCGCCGACCCGCAAGGCTGTCAGCGGCGTGAGGGCCGCGGGCTTGATCACGACGGCGTTGCCGGCAGCCAGCGCCGGCGCGAGCTTTCGGGTGAGCATCGCCGCAGGGAAATTCCACGGCGTGACGATGGCGACCACGCCGATGGGCGGATGATGCACGATGATCTTGTTGGCACCGCTCGGTGCATCACCGATGGAGCCACGGATGCGGACCGCTTCCTCGGCGTTCCAGCGGAAGAACTCCGCTGCGTAGCTGATCTCGCCCTTGGCATCGGCGATCGGCTTGCCGTGCTCTGCGGTGATCAGCTCACCGAGTTCGTCGGTGTGATCGACGAGGATCTGCCAACACGAGCGAAGCACCTCGCTCCGCTCTCGCGGAGCGGTCGCCGCCCACTTCTTCTGGGCCTCGTCGGCGATCGCAACCGCCTCGACCGCGTCGGCCTCGTTCGCGTTGGCCACCGTGGCGAGCTCTTCACCGGTCGCCGGGTTGAGGACCGGAATCCGCTCGGCGTTGCCGCCGTCTCGCCACTGGCCACCGATCAAGAGCTGGGTCTGCATGGGCGAGAAGCTAGCCGCCACCGGCCAGTTCCAGGGCGGCTCCGAACAGGACGTCGGCTCCCCTGGTGGCTTGCTCCGGTTCGATGGACTCCGCCTCGTTGTGCGACAGGCCATCGGCGCACGGGATGAAGATCATCGACGTCGGCGCGACGTTGGCGACATAGCAAGCGTCGTGGCCTGCGCCGGAGACGATCCGAGCGTGGCTGAAGCCGCTGTTTCGAGATGAGCGCTCCACCGCCGACACGCAATCCTCCGAGAACGTGATGGGGGGCGAGTCGTTGTCGACGGCGACGGTCGCCGTGCAGCCGTGCGTTGCCGCCGCCTCGGCTACCAGCGCCCGCATTCGCGCGTCCATGTCGTCGAGGGACGCTCGCTCGGGGTGTCGCAGATCGAGCGAGAACGTGATGGTCGAGGGCACGGTGTTCGGCGACACGGGGTCGGACCGGAACATCGCCGGGGTGCATCGCCCCCAGGGTGCGTGGTCGGCGGCGATGGCGTAGACACCGGTGAGGATCTCGGCCAACGGGCGAGCCGGGTCCTGTCGAAGATCCATCGGTGTCGGGCCGGCGTGGGCGGGAAACCCGGTGAGTTCGATGGTGTACCAGCGGAGGCCCTGCACGCCGGTGACGATCCCGACTTCGGTGCCGTCGTTCTCGAGGATGGGTCCCTGCTCGATGTGCAGCTCGATGTAGTGCGCCGGGCGCTGGGTGCCGCCGTCCCCGGCCCACCCCAACCGGTCGAGCTCGGCGCCGACGGTGATGCCGTCGACGTCGGTGATCGCTCGTACCTCATCGAGTTCCATCACGCCGGCCCACACGCCCGAGCCCATCATCGATCGAGCGAAGCGGCTCCCCTCCTCGTTGGTCCACACGACGACCTCGACCGGAACGTCGGTCTCGATGCCCTTGTCGTTCAGCGACTCGATCACCTCGAGCCCACCGAGCACGCCGTAGACGCCATCGAATCGGCCACCGGTCGGCTGCGTGTCGAGGTGGCTGCCCATCATCACCGGCGCCGCCGAGTCATCCCTGCCTGGCCGACGAGCGAACAGGTTCCCGACCGAATCGGTGGTGATCGAGCAGCCCGCAGCGGTTGCCCAATCGGCGAACAGCGCTCGGCCGGCCGCATCGTCGTCGGAGAGCGCCTGACGGTTGGAACCGCCGGCGGCGGTGGCGCCGACCTCGGCCATCGCCATGAGACGGCTCCACAGTCGGGCGCCATCCACTCGTGTGTTCTCGATCTCACCGGCGATGGTCGTCATCGGCTCTCCCCGTTCGCTTCTGCGGATTCCGTCCGGCACACTCTGGCTCATGCATCGCTTGCAAGGCCCGTTCTACGACGATCTCACGGTGGGCACAGTCCTGCCACAACTGCCCCCGGCGACGGTCACCGAGGCCGACAACCTGGCCTACCGGACCATCACCGGTGACGAGCACCGGCCCACCGCCGACGCCTCGCTGTACCGCTCGATGAGTGGCTCGACGGGCTCACTCGTCAATCCCGGCTTGGCCCTCCAACTCTCGATTGGGCTGAGCACCAGCGCCACCCGCTACGCCATCGCCAACCTGTTCTACCGAGGCGTGCTCCTCGCTCGACCGGTCGAGGTCGGCGAGGTCGTCGAGACCACCACCACGGTGCTCGGCATGAGCGATTCACGACCGAAGGGTGATCTCAACCGCGGCAAGGTCCTGCTCGGCATCGAGACCACGGGCACGAACGGACCCATCGCCTCGTATCAGCGTTGCGCTCTGCTGCCGGCCCGCGGCGACGCACCGGGATTCAGCGACGACGTCGGCTCGGCCGATTCCGCGCCCGCCCCCGATTACGCCTCGGCCATTCCCGCCGGTTGGGATCTCAGCGGGCTGCCGGAACTGACCCTCGGCGTCGGCGAGACCTTCGCCGACCCGATGCGCGATCACGTCGACCAGGCGCCCGGTTTCGCACGGATGACCTTCAACCAGGCCATGGTGCACCGAGACTCCTCAGCCAGCGCCTACGGCAAGCGGCTCGTCTACGGCGGTCATGTGATCGCGCTGGCGCAGGCCTCGATCTCCCGAACCATGCCCGGCGTGGCCACCATGCTCGGCTGGGGTCGCTGCAACCACGTCGCGCCAGCCTTCGAGGGCGACACCCTCAGCTTCACCCACACCCTCGAAGCCGCGGAGCCGGCGGGTGATGGTCAGATGCTGACCGTGCTCACCAAGGGTTACCGCGAGGACGACGAGGGCCAGACCGAACTACTCGATTGGCAGTCGGTCCTCTATCACCGCTGACGCTCGCCACCGCTGAGCCACTATCACCGCTGAGCGAGCCACCCGGCTCAGGCGCCGGACTCGGCCTGCCAGCCGACGAGCAGGCTGTGCACCATCGCCGCGACGAGGCCGTCGGTCTCGTCGGCCTCGGCATGTCCGGCTCGTTCGAGCGTCACGAGTCCGTGGATCG
>CALLIQ010000593.1 GCA_938008925.1 uncultured Acidimicrobiales bacterium | reverse complement strand
GAGCGCATCGCAGGCTTCACCGACGCCGAGTTCGCAGGAATCCCAGAGCTGATCGAGCACGGGGTCGTCGCCGTAGATCTGCGGCTCGATCGAGAACGCCAACGCTTCCGGTTCGGACGCCTCGTCGGTCAACAGGCCGTTCGCAGCTGAACAGGCGGCCACGGTCTCTT
The DNA here is from genome assembly GCA_938008925.1 of uncultured Acidimicrobiales bacterium. Classification (GTDB taxonomy): domain Bacteria; phylum Actinomycetota; class Acidimicrobiia; order Acidimicrobiales; family SZUA-35; genus CALEWY01. The sequence goes on along the minus strand of CALLIQ010000593.1, from coordinate 2,371 downwards.
CGAACAGGAGCGCATCGACCGGCGTGCGCGATGCTTCGGGGCGCAACGCCTCCGGCGCAACGTCGTCGATCAAGATCGAGATCGCGCACGAGGCGACCTCGTCGGTCATGCCGTCGTCGCGATGGAGCTCGATGAGCTCGTCGGCACTGATCGGCGCTGGCTCTTGCGGGGTCGAGCAGGCCCCCAGTGCGAGCGCGGCTGCGCTGAGCAGCGTGAGGAAACGGCGATCCACCCTCTCCTATCGGCCACCGACCGGCCGTTTCAAGAGGGTCGTGGGCCCAACGACCCATCCGGGGAAATTCTCTGACCGCCTGCATCCGATTCGGACCGACGGGCGAATCAGTGCAGCAATCCCCTTTGTCCCAATCCCCCTCTCAGGAGGACCCCCACACCATGTCGAACAACCCGCAGAAACTCACCAAGCTCGGGGCCATCTGCCTCGCTTTCGCCCTCGGCGCCGCAGCATGCGCCAGTGACGAGCCAGAAGCGGCCGTGGAGACCACCGCAGCCGAGGCCTCGACCGACGAGTCCACCGAAGCCATGGAAGATGCCGGCACGATCGTCGACGTCGCCTCCGAGGCAGGATCGTTCACCACGCTGCTCGCAGCGGCCGAGGCCGCCGGCCTCGTCGACACGCTCAACGGCGACGGACCCCTCACGGTGTTCGCCCCGACCGACGATGCGTTCGCCGCTGCGCTCGACAGCCTCGGCCTCACCGCCGAGGAACTGCTCGCCGACACCGACACCCTCACCTCGATCCTCACCTACCACGTCATCGCAGGTGAGGTGAAGAGCACCGATCTGAGCGACGGCATGATGGCCGCCACCGTCAACGGCGCAGAGATCACCGTCGATCTGAGCGACGGTGTGAAGATCGACGGCGCCAACGTCGTGACCGCCGACATCGAGGCGAGCAACGGCGTGATCCACGTCATCGACGCGGTTCTGTTGCCGCCGGCCGGCGACGCGATGGAAGACGAGGCCATGGAGGAAGAGGCCATGGAAGACGAGGCGATGGAAGACACCGAGCTTCCCGCCACCGTCGTCGACATCGCTGCCGAAGCCGGATCCTTCACCACGCTGCTCGCAGCGGCCGAGGCCGCCGGCCTCGTCGATGCGCTCACCGCCGAGGGACCGATCACGGTCTTCGCTCCGACCGATGACGCCTTCGCCGCAGCCCTCGACAGCCTCGGCCTCACCGCCGAAGAGCTCCTCGCCGACACCGACACCCTCACCTCGATCCTCACCTACCACGTCGTCCCCGGTCGTGTGCTCAGCACCGACCTCGCCGATGGCAACGTCACGACCCTCAACGGAGCCGACATCACCGTCGACCTCAGCGATGGCGTGATGATCAACGAGGCAACGGTGACCGCCGCCGACCTCGAGGCCGAGAACGGCGTCGTTCACGTGATCGATTCGGTCCTTCTCCCCGGCTGATGACGATCGTCTGAACGGGCGTTCCCGAAACTGAATCGGCCCCGGTCACCGCCACAAGGCAGTGACCGGGGCCGATTGGGTTTTCAGGTCCGGTTTGCCTCAGCCATCTTCGGGAAGCCCGATGAACGAGTTGGTCGAGTAGACCGTCGGCCGGTCGAGCACGGGGAGACCGCCGTCGCCGACCGGCTGCGCCTCGACGAAGTCGATGAACGACTTCGCATAGTCGAGGAAGGTGTCGGTGAAGTCACCGGCGCCAAAGATCTCGCCCATCGTGTCGTAGCCGTCTCCGCCTGACGCCATGAAGTCGTTGGTGACGACCGTGTAGCTGGCGGCCGGGTCGAGTGGCACCCACTCGGTCGAGTCCTTTGCCTGATACTCGATGTTGGTGACCCGCTCCCCCTGCTCCTGGGTGAGATCGACGTCGAAGCGCAGGCCCGAGGCGTACGGGTACGCACCGGTCGAGCCGTCCTCTCGAACAGCGTTCTGGATGCCTTCTTCGAGCGAGTCGTCGATTTGCTGACCGGTCATCTCGAGGTTGACCAACGTGTTGGCGAACGGCAGCAGCTCGTAGGCATCGGCGATGGAGATCTCGCCGGCCAGGATGTCGATCCGCACACCACCTGCGTTCTGCAGTGCGATGTCGGCTTCGAAGCTCCGATCGCGGAACGCGTCAGCCACCAACTGCTGAATCATGCCGCCGGTGGTTGCGGTGAGCTCTTGGCATCCGTCGATCGTGCTTCTGCCCTGGTTGGGGATTCGCTCGAGACAGAGGTTCTCGCTCGCCTCGCCGATCGCGACCGCAGCCAACGCGTCGGCCTCCTCGGAGTAGTCCTCGAGGACGGCTTCGGCATCTGCGTCGGGCATCACGACCGACAGCGACGGATTGGCCTCGATGTCGGCGAGCACGGCGGCGAGGTCATCGCCTTCGAGG
>CALLIQ010000592.1 GCA_938008925.1 uncultured Acidimicrobiales bacterium | reverse complement strand
CTGGGCACCTCGATGCTCTACTCGTCTGGCACCACCGGCCGACCGAAAGGCATCCTCCGCCCACTCCCCGACGTTCCGCCGACCGAACCGCTGGCTCTCTTCGGGTTCCTGCAGAACCTGTGGCAGTACGAGGAGGGGATGATCTATCTGTCGCCGGCGCCCCTCTATCACTCGGCGCCGTTGGCCGCGAACAACCTCACGATCGCCGTCGGCGGCACCGCCATCATCATGGAGCGCTTCGACCCCGCCGAGTATCTGGCGCTGATCGAGAAGTACCAGGTGACGCACAGCCAGCTCGTACCGACGATGTTCTCTCGGATGCTGAAGCTCCCGGAAGAAGAGCGTCTGGCCCACGATCTGTCGTCGCTCACGTTCGCCGTGCACGCCGCCGCACCGTGTCCCGTGCAGGTGAAGGAGCAGATGATCGACTGGTGGGGCCCGATCATTCACGAGTACTACGGCGCCACCGAAGGACTCGGGTTCACCGCCTGCGACAGCGAGGAGTGGCTCGCTCACAAGGGCACGGTCGGGAAGGTCTTGCTCGGCGAGCTGCACATCCTCGACGACGACATGAACGAGGTCCCCACCGGTCAGCCCGGAACAATCTGGTTCAAGACCGCCACCGAGTTCGCGTATCACAACGACCCCGACAAGACCGCCGAGGCGACCTCGCCCGACGGTGAGATGACCACCGTCAACGACGTCGGTTACGTCGACGAAGACGGCTTCTTGCACCTCACCGACCGCAAGACGTTCATGATCATCTCCGGCGGCGTGAACATCTATCCGCAGGAGACCGAGAACCTCCTGATCACACACCCGAAGGTGTTCGACGCGGCCGTGATCGGCGTTCCGAACGAAGACCTCGGCGAAGAGGTGAAGGGCATCGTGCAGCCGATGCCCGGCATCGAACCGAATGCCGAGTTGGCGGCGGAGCTCACCGCCTTTTGCGCCGAGCATCTCTCTCGCCAGAAGGTGCCGCGGTCGATCGACTTCGAAGAGGAACTTCCCCGACTGCCCACCGGCAAGCTCTACAAGCGGGTCCTCCGCGACCGCTATTGGGGCGAAGGCGACAACAAGATCGTCTGACCCCGAGCCTCCCCGTTCTGGAGGCTGTGCGCGCCCTCCAACTCCTGGAGGCTCACCGCGCCCTCTCACTTCCGGAGGCTGTGCGCGCTCCGTCGCTCGTTCTGGAGACTCAGCGCGCTGCGAACGGCGCGTCTCGTCTCCAGAACGCCGAGCATGGCGCGCACGATCTCCAGAAGCCGGGCGCACGGCGCGGGTCGGAGGTGCCACGAGGCTGTCGAGTGAGAGGGTGTGGGGTGAGAGGACGTCGGGTGAGAGGCTGTCGGGTGAGAGGGTGTCCGGTTACTCGTCGAGACCGGCGCCGCCGAGAGCCGACAGCTCGGCGATCCACGTGGCTCGGTCGACGACTCGCATGCCCTCGGCGATCACGAGAAGTTCAGCGTCGGTCGTGTCGGACTGCGAGACCGACACGATGTGTCCCGACGGCTCGAGCCACACGAGCACCGAACCGAGGCCCACGCCGTCGTCGATCGGCCGCACGATCCAGCCGTCGTTGCCACCGACCTCGACCATGTCGACCGCACGGCCGAAGACTCCGAACACGACGAGCTGCGCGAGGTCGACATCGGCGCGCACGCTGGAGATCCTCAGATCGGAGCCAGCGACCGCGCCGTCCGGTGCCTCCGGATCGGGCATCGGCTGAATCGTCACCTGGCCGGTGGCGACCGTCGGTGGCAGCGTCGCCAGCACCTCGAGTTCGCCGAGCGCATCAGGGTCGACGACGACACGGCCGTCGTCCACCGACGTCGCCGTCACCACCTGGGAGACGACCTCCGAGCCGGCGGCCGTCTGCACGACGAGCCATCGCATGTCGTCGAGCGCCTCGAACCAGCCGTCGGCGGATCGCTCCAGGATGCGATCACCGACGGTGATCGGCTCCTCGAGCGGATTCCATTCGCTCGGGTCGATCCCCCCGAGAGGCGGTGCCGCCTCGAGCGAGACGCTCACGACCTGGTCGAATCCCGTTTCGGTGCGGCGACCGACGACGATCGGGGGCGAGAGCGGCTCGTCGAGCACTACATCGTCGGGCGCTGCGAAGAAGAACGACGGAGGGAGCGGCGTTCCTTGGGCAGGCAGCAGGAAGAGCCGGTCCGCATCGCCAGCATCGGGGACCTCCGGAGCTGGGTCGTCTCCCTCGGCCGCTCCCGCTTCGTCGCCAGGCAGGTTGGATCCGAGCACGCCGGGAAGGTCGCCCACGAGCTCGACGATCGTGAGCGGATCGTCGGTCCTGATCCGGAACGACGTCGGGAGCTCGCCGATCTCGACCGCTGCGATGACCTCGGGCGAGTCGGCCCAGAACGCCGTGAACTCGTCGTAGGTCTCATCTCGGTCGACGAATCGATGGCCATCGACCACGTCAGAGGAGTCGAGCTGAGCCGCGACGCCAGCGATCTCGGCGTCGCTGGCGGTCGGCTCCATCCACACGATCATCTCGTCGGTCGATTCGCCCGCCCCGGCGGCGACCATCCGCTCGACCGACACACTGGCGGCGAACGATGCGGTCTCGACCGTCGTCGGCTGAGCTCGGAGCGCAGACCCGCCCGCCGTCACGAGCGCGATCACGGCGGCGGCAACGGCCACGATCCACCGCTTCGATGGACGCATCACCGACACGGTCGAGGTCGCGCCCGCCGCAGCGACGTCGGTGGCCCAGATCGAGGGGTCATCCGGTACGACGTCGAGGCGATCGGCCCGAGCGCGGAGGCGGTCGGACAGTTCGTCGGCGAAGGCTTCGAGTTCCGCATCGATCATCGTGCGTCTCCGTTCGACAGTTCGTTCTTCAGGTGGGTGAGACCACGGTGGATCAAGGAGCCGACCGTTCCCGGCCGACACTCGAGCTG